>NZ_SOGS01000027.1:0-267665 GCF_004403505.1 Cryobacterium sp. TMT1-2-2
ATGCGACGCTATGCCGCCCATGACTGGCGCTCCGATGCAACGAACCTGCTGATCATTTCGCCCACCGGAGGCGGGAAAACCTATCTCGCCTGCGCCCTGGCTATCGGCGCCTGCGAGAGTGAGCATTCGGTGCTCTACTACCGGATGGACGACCTCGCCCGAAAGCTCGTCATTGCTCGCGGCGACGCCATCGCCCACCAGAAACTGTTGAACGAGCTGTCGAACGTCGACCTGCTCATCATCGATGACTTCCTCACAGTCGGCATCGACAGCGACGCTGGCAACGATTTGTTCGCGATCCTCGCCAACAGGGAGCACCGGCTCCCGACGATGATCGCCTCGCAGACCGGACCCGCGCACTGGGTCGCCGAGCTGCCCGACCGAGTCGCAGCGGACTCGATCGTGAACCGCCTGGCCAACAACGCCCGCATCATCAAACTCGGCCAGATCGACATGCGCCAGCAGCGCAACGACCAAGCCCGCGCCCAGAAAGGCTACTGGGAATAACACCACGGCGGCCCGGGCACCAAGCCCGGGCCGCTACCACCTCGTCAGAACTTTGTTACCAACTACCTGGACTGGCGCTACCATCAAGCGCTACTCGCCAGTACTGTCGGCGGAGCCGCGATCGCGCTTCATAACTTCGAACGTGATCTGACGGTAGGAACAGTCAGGAAACTATGGGGCGCTGGGGTCGAATTCTCGATTGACACCCGGCCGAGAGCCTAGAGCTGACCTGATATTTGGACCGCAGCGCGCACCTTAGCTTTGCCCAGTAGCTTCGCACCATCAGGTCGAAGCTCCCCCGTCGGGGAGACATGGCGGTACAGCGTTTGCCGGCTGATCCCGAGTTCCTTGCTGAGTTCGCCGACCTTCGTTTCTTTTTGACCCATCGCGGCCATCGCCAAGCGAATCTTTGCCGGCGTCATCTTGAACGGACGCCCACCGGTCCTTCCCCGTGCTCGCGCGGCGGCGAGCCCAGCAACGGTGCGCTCAGAAATGAGTGCTCGCTCAAATTCGGCCAATGCGGCGAAGATCCCAAAGACGAGCTTGCCGGATGCGGTGGTGGTGTCGATCGCCGAACCCTCGCCGGTGAGCACTCTAAGGCCGATGCCTCGGTCGGTGAGGTCATGAACTGTGTTGACCAAATGGCGTAGATCACGACCCAGCCGGTCAAGTTTCCATACAAGAAGAGTGTCACCGTTGCGAAGTGCTTTCACGCATGCCAGCAACTGAGGACGGTCGTCCTTCTTGCCGGAGGCGTGGTCTTCGTACAGGTGGTCCGGGTCGACGCCGGATGCAACAAGGGAATCGCGTTGCAGGTCGGTGCTCTGGGAGCCGTCAGTTTTGGAAACGCGCATGTATCCGACGAGCATGCTCAACCCCTGTCATTTATGCGTTCGATTACGTGACACCACGATCAGATCTTCGTAAGAACTCAAAGTTGTCACTTATCCAGTCATCTATTCTGCGTGTCCCAAAGGTCACTAATTGAGCTTGCGTGATGGAAACCGAGAGGGGTCCACATCAAGCCTGTTTACTGATGGTTACGCCGACTCTGGGGCGTGGTCGTCGAACTCAAGGGCGACCGCGCGCGTGAGAGCGTCCTCGGCGGGGAGCGCAGCCTGCTCGGCAGGCGAGAGATCGTAACGAGAGACGGCGATCGGCTGGCTGGTGCCAGCGAGTGCGTACCGCACAACGGACTCGTTCTTGTCGGCAACCAGCAGCATCCCGACCGTGGGCTGGTGCTGTGACCCCCGCAGCCGGTCCTCGACGAGGGCGACATAGAAACCGAGCTGACCGGCGTCGCGCGGCTCGAATTTCGTGGTCTTCAACTCGATAACCACATACCGAAGTTGATCGACGTGAAAGAACAGCAAATCCACGAAGAAGTCATCGCCGTCGACATCGAAGTGGACCTGGCGGCCAACAAACGCAAACCCAGGGCCGAGCTCACGGAGCGTGTCAATGATGCGCTCGCCGAGCCGGTCCTCCAACTGTCGCTCGGCAGCGTCCCCGTCGATGGCGAGGAACTCGAGCGTAAACGGATCCTTCGTGATCTGCTGAGCGAGCTCCGAGTCGGCGCGTTCGAGAGCGTGCGGAAAGTTGGAAGGGGCTGCCCCCTCACGAAGGTGAAGGAGGGACTTGATCTGGCGTGCCAGGACGGGTCGGCTCCAGCCCTGCGCGACGTCCTTAGCGCTATACCAATTGCGCAGCTCGGCGTCGTTGAGCTTCTCGATCAGCTCGATGACGTGGCCCCAGGGCAATTGGCCAACGGATCGTTGACCGATTGCGTCCTGATCGGGCCACGCCTCGGCGAACCTCCGCATGTACTTGAGGTTGGCCGGCGAAAACCCTTTCGCGGTGGGGAACTCTGCACGCAAATCCACGGACAGCTGAGAGAGGACCTTGCTACCCTACGGAGCTGTCTTCTGTCGCTCGATGATCATCGCTCCGATCTGCCAGTAGAGCCGGAGCAGTTCAGTGTTCACTCGGCGCTGGGCGATGTAGCGCGCCTCATGCACGAGCCGCTTAATGCTCTCGAGTGTGGTGGCGTAGTCCGTGGGAACGAGAGAGCTCATTCTTCAACGCTAATGGAGGCCAGCTGGCCTGCTAGTTAGCTTCTCGGAATCCTTCGTTATCGAGCAAGCGCCGCGGTGCGTCGCGTTCCCGTGTCGGCGCGCGGGCGAGGGTCAAGCGCCACGATACCGCCGACCCGGTAGAGCTGGTGCCAACGTTGCAACGTCCGCGCACTGACCCAGTGTCGCGGGCGACAGCCGCAAGCGGTACCTGGTCCTCGACGTGAAGTCCAGGAACCCGCCACCGCTCGTCGCCGTCCACGGTTGGCTACATCACTGGCCCTCGCGGGCGGCGAGGGCATGTTGGTGGCGATAGAGGGTCGCGCGGCTCCATCCGACGAGGTGGGCGGCATCGGCGGCAGTGCGTCCGCCCTTCCGTGCGGCGTTGACGATCCCGAGCTTGTCGGCGATCACTGTCGGGTCCACGGCTGGGCGGCCGAAGCGGGTGCCGGCAGTGCGTGCGGCGGCGATGCCCGCATTGACGCGTTCGACGATGAGTTCGCGCTCATACTCCGCCAGTGTCGCGAGCATATTCAGCATCAGCCGACCGTTCGTCGTGGCGGGGTCGATCCCATCCGAGATCGAGCGGACGAGCACACCACGCTCCCGCAGCAGGTTCACCGTGTTGAGGACATCGATGAGCGACCGGCCGAGCCGGTCCACCCGCCACACGACAATAATGTCGCCGGGTTCGGCGTAACCGAGGAGCTTCTTCATCCCTGGACGCTCAATGGCCGTCTTGCTCCCCGAGGTGATATCCGCAAACACGTCGCGCTTCTGCACCCCGGCGGCAACCAGAGCATCGAGCTGCAACTGCGCATCTTGACTCGCCGTACTCACTCGCGTGTAACCCAGCACCCTCATAAACTCATTCTGCCTCAAAAAATCCCTTCGAGGATAGTGAGACACCACGAATGGCGAGACGACTTTCCGAGACAAAATCGGAGCCCGCGATTCCGCGCCTTTCTGCACTTTTCCCACGACTCGATTTGGGTAGGTCTCGTGTCTTGTAAACCTTTAGTTTTCTAAGACACCAAGTGGTCTCCGTTACGGACCCACACAGAACCGGCGACGCCGGCAGACCTCCCGAACTCCAACCCTCCTTCTCCCTGCCAAGTCTCAACCCGGCGACGATACGACGGACGACGCAACCACAATCACCGGCGGCGTCATCGGAAATAGGGACACAGAGCGATCACAGAACGCCGCCAAAGAGCGCCGAAGTCCACAGTCCAAGCCGACGCAAATGATTTCGACCTACTTTTATCCGTGCTTCCCCTCGGCGCCTGGACAGTCGACACCTGCGCCCACACAGCTGGAGCGGCCAAAGATACTGCCGCGAGGACGCAGTCATCGACAAACTAACCGATCAGGTCGCTTGCTCGCCATTCGGATCCGGTTCGCGGCTAGACGTACGTCCACGAGATGCGGGCGCAGCGGAAGAGTTGGGCACTCAGCGTTGCACAGTAAAGCTGTAATCGTATCGGTCCCCGCGATAGATGCTCACCGCGTACTCAACGAGACGCCCCTTCCCGTCCACTCCTTGGCGGCTCACGACGAGGGCTGGCGCGCGATGCGGAACGCCCAGGAGGTCCGCGTCGGCGCCGGAGATAAGCGCACTCGACACCCGTTGAGTGGCGTTCTCCACCCGTACACGGAATTGCTCTGCCATCAATTTATACAACGAGCTGCTTAGGTCAAACTGAAGCAGATGGGGGAACAAGTGTGCGGGAAGGTAGATCGTCTCTCGGCACATAGGAACACCGTCCGCGAGCCGAAGGCGCTCGATCGCGAAGACTGCGGACTTCGGTGCGAGCTCGAGCTTTAGCGCGACTTCGTTGGTCGCGATCATCTCTGTGGCACTCAGAACTCGCGACGACGGCTCCATGTCGCGGCCGCGCATATCCTCGGAGAATGACGTCAGCTTGAGTCCCTTCGAAATTCGACCGCCGGAGACGAATGTGCCCATTCCTCGAATGGAGTAGATCAGACCGTCTTCGGCCAGACCTCGCAACGCCTGCCGCACAGTCGTTCGGCTCACGTCAAATCGTTCCGCGAGCTCGCGTTCCTGCGGAAGTGCGTCGTCTCTGTGCATGGCGGATATTTCGGCCAGCAGTTGCTCGCGGATGAGAAGATGTTTGGGCGCCATCGTCGAACTCCTGGGGTGGTAGTGCGGGGCTGGTTACTGTGCTGAACGCGGGGTCACGGCGACCATGCGGCGGGTGATCATCATCGGGTTGGTGACGGCACTGCCAACCACTACAGAGTAGGCCCCCACAGCGTAGGCCGCGGCGACATTTTCACGCGTCCAGTATCGCCCCTCTGCGATGACCGGGCGGTCGAGCCGGGCAACAAGGGACGCCACTAGGTCGACGTCGGGGACGTCGGGTATGGGGCCGGCGGCCGTGTATCCAGAAAGGGTGGTACCGATCACGTCAGCTCCCGCGTCCTCCGCGTAGAGGCCGGAGTCGACGCTGTCCGTGTCTGCCATCACAGGGAGTCCGAGGTCGTCATGAATTCGCGTGATGATCTCGGCGAGGGTCTGACCGCCCGGGCGCGGTCGCGGGGTACCGTCGAGCGCGATGACGTCCGCGCCTGCCGCCGCCATCTCGGTCGCCGTTTCGAAGGTCGGTGTGATGAAGACGCCGCCGGCCGCCGAACGACTGGTCTTGCGGATACCGATAATCGGCAGCGCGGTAGTGGCGCGGATAGCGGCGATATCGATCGCTCCCTCTGCGCGGAATCCGACAGCCCCGCCCGTCGCAGCGGCAATCGCCATGAGTGTCATGGATTCGGGGCCCATCACTGGGTTGCCGGCAGAGGTTTGGCAGGAAACGACGAGACCGTTCTTGATGGACAGGAGCGAAGGGTGCATGGTCACTTTTCGTTACGGTACGCGCGGGTGACCTCGCCGTACAGTGGATGGGTTGCGGGAAGGTTGATGAGAGCGCGGGCGCCGTCAAGCGGTGTCCCCACCGGGGCGACGAGGCTGGCAGCGACGGGGAGTGACGCGAGTTCCGTGCGGATGAGGCGTCGCACGTAATTGCTGCCTTGAATGAGGTTGCCTGACCAGGACACGACACGGCTGTCCTCCGCGAGGCCGACGGCTTCCAATGCTGCCTGGGCCGAGCGGGCGAGCTGGCGTGCGCCTTCCGTGAGTATCCCGTCAGCGAGCGAGTCCCCGTGTTCCGCGCAGGCGACGACATCGATGCAGAAGGCAGCGACCGCGGCGACGCGGTCGGGGTTCTCGTAGACGATGCTCGGCAGGGTGTCGATGGCGCCGAAACGTGCAATGGCCGCGGCAGTGAGACTTGTCGATAGTGCTCGACCGTCCTCCGCCTCCAATACTGCGGTGAGGCCTCGTGAGCCGATCCAAAATCCGCCCCCGGCGTCGCCGAAGAGGTGGCCCCAGCCGTCGACGCGTGCTGTGGTCGCCGCAGCGCATGCTGTTACGACGACTCCGGTTCCGACGGCTAGGACCGCGCCAGGTGCATTGCCCAGAGCTCCGAGATAACTTGTCGCCGAGTCGTGTCCGATGACCACGCGCGTGACGGATGTCGGCAAAGCTAACAACAGGGTATTGGCGCCGCCGTGGATCGCGGTGAGCCCGGTGATTCCCGCCGCGACTGTCCAATCATCATGGCTGCCAAAATTGCCGATCGATTCGGCGACAACTCGCGCGACCTGGAGGAGGACGTTATCGTGCGCGCGAACGCCGGGAAATTCGAGCGATACATCAGTTCGACCCGCCTTCGAGAGATAGACGCGGATGCCGCTTTGCCCGGCATCAACGATGGCCTGGCCCATAAACCGCCTCCAAAATCTGTAGTGAGAATCGTCCTGACTCCTGCTAGGCTACAGTATCAGGTCTAGACCTGCGTAACGTTGGTTTGAACCAAAAGCTAAATTGTCAAAAGTAAACAGTTCCCAAACGCGCCACTTCACCTTGGAGATCTCATGACATTTGCATTACGGGCGGTCAAGCCCGCCATCGCCGTTGGAGCGGTGACCGCCATCGCACTCATCCTCTCGGGATGTGCTCCGGTTGCAAGCGAGGGATCGGACACTACGACGCTCAAAATGGTGTTCGAACCCGGACCGGAGGCCGACGCGATGAGCGTCCTCGTCGACGCGTTTAACGCCGGGGCAGGTAAAGACGATGGCATCTCGGTCGAGATAACGCAGCTCAGCCGCACCGACACGTATGCCAAGGAGGCTGCGGTGATGTCCACAAAGTCGTCGGACTACGATCTGTACCGCACCGCCAGCTATCTCGTCGCACAGCATGCTCCCTATCTGGAGCCGATCGATATCGACGAGTCGCAGTACTTCACGACGGCCGTCGACTCGCTCAAAGTGGACGATAAGCTCTACGGCGTGCCGCTCGATGTCAGCAATCACTTCCTTTACTACCGTACCGACTTGATCGACACGATGCTGGCCGACGAAGCGGGGTTCGAAGCGATCAGCCTGGAGGCATTCGGGACCGCGCTCCAGCCAAAAAGCCCGGACGACTGGACCTGGGAAGACTACCTCGCATCGGCGGCGTACTTTACGAAGAAGTACAACGCCGACTCGCCCACCGAGTACGGCACGATTCTCCAGGCCAAGAACCTCGTCTACAACGCCATGGTCTGGGATGACGTGCTCTGGAGCTTCGGCGGAGGATGGCTCGACTCCGACGGCAAGCCCGACTTGAACAGCGATGCGGCTAAGAAGGCCGTGGCCGTGTACTCGGACGCTTACACGGCGGGTGTCGTCTCGGCCGACTCCTCACAGGCGGAGTACCCGGAGACGCAGGCGGCGCTCACATCGGGTAACGCGGCCTTCGCCATCCAATGGGGCGCGGCGTTCGCCGGACTGAACGATCCCGACCAGTCGCCGCTTACCGCGGGCAAGATCGGCGTGGCGCCGATCCCCGGCGACATCCACCAGACCCATGTACACACTCTGTCCGTGGGTATCAATAAGTACGGTGAGAACAAGGACGCTGCGAAAAAATTCATCGAGTACCTCGCCATGGCAGATACTATGACGACCTACGTAGGGGCAGGAGGCATCGCGGCGATGCCGACAGTGCTCGACGCCAACGCTGAGGTGAACCCGCTGTTCCCGTACCTGTCACGCGACATGACTGAAAATAGTTTCGCGGAGCCGAATGTGCCTCGCGCGTTCGACATCTACACGATGATCGCCGACAAGCTATCGGCCGCATGGGTGGGCGAAGCGGACATTGACGACTCCGTCGACGCGGCCGACGACGCGCTAGCCGACCTGATCAATAAGTAGCGAGCAATGTCCTCTCCTCGCTTCTCGACGGGGAACAAGGGGGCGCGTTGGATCCTCAGCGTGCCCCTTCTAGTGTTCCTGGCGATCCTCGTTGTCTACCCGATCATCACTGGTGTGCAAACGGCGCTCCTTGACCGCACACTGCTCAACCCCGAGCCGGGCTTCGTCGGACTCGACAACTTCGCCCGCGTGCTCGGCGACGGTGGGTTCTGGATCGCGCTGCGCTTTACCGTGATCTACACGGTCGTCGTCACCGCGATCGAGCTCGTGCTGGGCTTCCTCCTCGCGCTAGTCTTCGATCGCGCTTTCCCTGGCAAGAAATGGTTGCTGAGCGTCATCATCCTGCCAGTCATGATCGCTCCGGCTCTTATGGGCATCATGTTCCGTCTTATCCTCAACCAAGATATCGGGCTGGTGCCGGCGATCTTCAGCTCGCTCGGGCAGAGCGTTTCGCTTTTCAGCTCCGACTCGATCATTCCGGTCCTAGTGATCCTTGACTTGCTGCAGTGGACCCCGTTCACGTTCCTGCTCTTCTATTCCGCACTGCAGTCAGTGCCTGAGGAACTCTACGAGGCGGCTTCGCTTGACCGTGCTCGGTATGCGCGTGTCATCACATCGATCGTCATACCGTTGCTCATGCCCACGATCTTCATCGCAGGCTTCCTTCGTGCCATCGACGCCTTCCGAACTTTCGACACGGTATACGTGCTCACGGGCGGCGGACCCGGCAACTCCACAACTACTCTCAGCATCTACATCTACAAAATCCTCTCCGGCGGTGACTTTGGTACTGCCTCAGCCGCAGCGGCAATTGTCGCGATCGTAATGCTGCCTCTAGTGCCCATCGTCGTGCGCCGGTTGAACGGCGATGTAGTAGCGAAGAAGAAGTGATGAACGCGACACTGAGTTCCCCCCGACCGATCACACAGGACCGAGCGCGTCGCCGCACGAAAAGAGGCTGGTGGCGTACCGCGATTGTCGTGGTCGTTGGCCTGTTGATCAACCTGCCTCTCTTCAATGCCGTCATCACCTCGTTTAAGACCGACGGCGACATTGCAACCTCGCCATTCTCGTTCGAGCGCGGCTTTACCTTGGACCATTACGTCGCGATCTTTGGCGGCTCAGGCTACGACTTCACCAAATTCCTCATGAACTCGGCGTTCACGGCGCTTGGGACGGTCGTGCTTGTCATGGTCATCGCAGTCCCCGCGAGCTACGCAATCGTGCGACTCGGCTTCGGCGGAAGCGCATTACTGAACTTCATCACCTCTCTCCGGCTCGTGCCGGCGATGTTTTTCGCTATCCCGTTTTTCCTAATGCTCTCTGCATTTGGTCTCTACGACTCAATTCCAGCGCTTGTTCTGGCGAACACATTCCTGAACCTGCCGCTCGCGATGCTTATCATCTGCGGTGCCGTGCGAGAAGTGCCGATCGACGTCGAGGAGGCGGCGGTGATCGACGGGGCAAGCGCTTATCGCACGCTCGGATCCATCGTTCTTCCGCTTTTGGCCCCAGGACTCGTCGCAGTGGGAATCCTTGTCTTCCTATTCACGTGGTCCGACTACCTCTTTGCCGTCATCCTTTCGAGCTCCCAAGCCACGCCGGTCACTGTAGGAGCGGCGTTCTTTGTGACGAGTGCAGGGATTGCGTGGGGCAATGTCTCCGCTGTCGTGGTCGTGTCGCTCGTCATTCCACTCTCGTTCGCGATCTTCGCGCAGCGTTATCTAGTACGAGGTCTTTCGGCTGGCGCGGTTAAGTAACGGGCTCTGTTCGCATCAAGGATGAAGGTTCAGACCGTCCCGATCACCATCTCCGGGTTCCTCAGTTTCTACGGCACCAATTGGGCCCGCCTCACCGCGGCCGGTGTCATCGGAGCGCTGCCCATCGTCATCTTCGCCATCGTCGTCCGCAAGCACATGGCTCACGGGTTGTCGTTCGGCGGCGTCAAATAGATCAACCTAAGGAGATAACCATCATGGTCCGTGTAGGAGTCATCGGTCTCGGCGCTATTGGCCGCGAGCACCTCGACATTTACCGCAACATCCCCGGCGTCGAAGTGACCGCTGTGGCAGATTTTGTCCGCCATGTCGCTGACGACGTCGCGGCTGAGATCGGCTGCGCAGCGTTCAGCAGCGCAACTGAGTTGCTCGAGGCAGGCGTCGTCGACGCGGTCACGCTCAGCACCCCCGACCATTTGCATCACGACGACGCCGTGAAGATCATGCAGGCCGACGTCCACCTCCTGCTCGAGAAGCCGATCGCGACCAGCGTCGAGGAGTCCGACAATCTGGTGCGCGTCGCGGAGGAATCCAACGTCATCGCAATGCCGGGACACACGCTCCGGTTCGCCAACCAGTACATCACCGCTAAAAATCTGGTCTCCTCCGGTTCGATCGGTTCCGTCATCCACGGCAACGTCCGCCGCAACAACAAGGTCGGCGTCGCGCGCCGAGTCAACGGCCGCACATCCGTGACGTTCTTCCTCGGCATCCACGACATCGATGCTCTGACCTGGATCGTCGGCGAACGCGTCGTCGCGGTGCAGGCGTTTGAGTCCGAACAGCGCACTCCGGACGGCGGACAGGCCGTAGCAGTCACCGGAAACCTCCGCCTCGCCGGCGGCGGAGTAGTGGCACTCGAGGCTGCATGGGGGCTCCCCGAGGAATATCCCACCGACATCGACGCCCGGCTACGCTTGATCGGGAACAGCGGCGAAGTGCGCATCGACGTCCACGATTTCGGAATGAGCTCCTACAGCAGCCGCCTCACCTATCCGGTGCCCGCCGGCGGGTCGGTGTACGGAGCCCCGCAAGGCATGCTCTACGAAGAGCTGAACGCGTTCCTGCGCGCGGTGCGCGGAGAGATCGAGATTCCGGTCACGATGCGAGAAGCCGCGGATGCGGTGCGCGTCGCCACCACGATCGATAAGGCGATCATCTCCGGCAACACGGAGCAGGTCGTCTATGCCTCGTAATACCTAGGCTTGTGGGCGCGAGCGCGGATAGCCCACGCGCCCACAAACGTGACCGCGGCTGGGCAGCAGCTCAGAACTCCGGTACTTCGCCTTAGCGGACCCGGAGTTTTTCATTAGTCCTGCACTTTTCGGCGGTGCCCTGCGCGGCGTTGGCCCTGGCGCGTTTTCCGCGCCAGCAGACGAGGCACCGCGAACTCGCCCACTCCCCCAGCTGCAGGCATAGCATCTGCGTCAGGGGAGAGTCCTTCAGGCCTCGGCGCGGAGGTAGGCGTAAACGGTTTCTCGGCTGATCCCAAAGTGTCGAGCGAGCGCAGCTTTCGGCACTCCAGAGGCGGCCTTCTCGCGCAGCTCCGCGGCGCGGGCCGCGTCCAAGGATGGGGTGCGGCCGCGGTACACGCCACGCTTCTTAGCCAGGGCAATGCCCTCGCGCTGACGTTCACGGATCAAGGAACGCTCGAACTCAGCAAAGGCTCCCATGACGCTCAAGAGCAGGTTTGCCATCGCGTTGTCATCGCCAGTGAAGGTGAGCTGCTCTTTCACGAACTCAACCCGGACCTTATTCGCGGTGAGTCGGCGCACGATCACGCGAAGGTCATCCAAGTTGCGGGCCAGGCGGTCCATGGAATGCACGAGAACAGTATCGCCATCTCGGACGAACTTGATCATCTCCTCCAGCTCGGGCCGGTTCTGATCCTTTCCCGACGCCTTGTCCTCGAACACCCGGTCGACGTCGACGCCAGCAAGCTGGCGGACGGTGTTCTGATCGAGAGTGCTGACTCGCACATATCCAACTCGTTGACCCGTCATGAGGATCTCCTACCTGTTTTGTCAGGTTGAACTCTAAGACCTGGCGAGAAGGGCTGTCAACAAATAAGAATTGGACCCTATCCTGACGGCGCAAAATATATACGCTTGACGCCTAGTTGGGGTACACCACAACTAGGCACTGTCTGCTGGTGCGGAAGCCCCCGTGCGGTCGCGGTCTTGTTGTACCTTTTCAACCGTGAGCCTCGAACAGAAAATCCCACCAGTCGAAGATCTCCTTGCGTTCATCGAGGAGCAGGAAGCACGGCTGCTCAACCGTGCTTACGACATCAAAGGAACGGATGCAGGCGAGTTCCAGGTGATCTACGGTGTTTGCGCACAGGCGATCCGCTACTCGGCTGCCTTCGCCACGTTGCATAGGGCCGGCAGACCGCGCGAAGCTGTCGTCCTCGCGCGGCAGGCCATCGAGCACGCAGCAACAGCACAATGGGCGCGCTTCACAGAAGGCGGTCTGGAGAAGCTCGTCGCGACTCTCCAAGCCACTCACATCGACTTTTACAGCAAGATGTCGGCCTGGCTCAAGAACACGCAGCTCATTGACGCTGTGGAAGCAGAGACCGAACGGCTCGGCAGACTCGGCAAAGGGATGCCACCAGTGGCAGACAGGCTCAGAGCGATCGATCAGAGCCAGATGCTGGAAATGGTTTACAAGCAGCAGTCTCAGCTGGTCCACGTCACGAGCAGCTCGACGACGGGTTTCGTCAAGATAGACGGCGACGAGATGACGCTGGCGCCCGTGCCGGACGACCCGCACGGCGTGAACACGACATACGTGGCAGCAATGGCCGCCATGTTCGCCGCCTGGCTCATCGAAGACCTGATTGTGGGCAAGCCTGGGATGCTGAGGCTTGACAAGCAGTCCGACCAACTGTTGCTGCCGATCAACGTCGAGACGTCAATTCCTCGTGGAAACGATGGCTGATTGCCGGCAACGGTAATTCGCAGCCTGCCTACGTCCGGCTCATAGACGGCTCCATCGGGATCCTCCTTGGTGTCATCAGGCAGAAATTACTTCCCAAGGGAGGCCGTATTCTCAGCTCATGCGAACGTGGGACCTCTTCTCTGTGAATCGCGGCCAGCTAACTCCGCTGTAAGAGGCGTTCCACTTCCAAGGATCTGGAACGCGTGCGTGGGATTCAGCCCCGTGCCCAACGGTTTATGAGTCCGCTGCTTCATCACTCATCAAGGCCGCCTCGAGTAGTAAAGGCGCAGTTCCGTGAACAGCACTTCCGACACGTTTGTGGGCGGCCATTCGGGGCCGCGTCCGCTGCCACTCAGAAACGATCGGTTCTGGATGCGAGCTGCGTCGTTGGAGGACCCCGACAGTTCTGTACCAAGCTTCAAACCGCCGCTGAGCATGTTGCACTTAGGGCACCCCCGCGAGCAATTAACGTGCGGCCCGGCCCACGCTTTTCTGGAATCCCGCCGATTCAGGGTAACTACCGTCGCCCCCTGGTGGACCCGAAGAAGTCGAGAACCTTCTGTGGCACCGGCCCCTTCCGTGCCAGGTCAACCATGGAGCGCGTGCCCTCGTCGAGATCGCGAAGGTCCACGTCGCCACTGTCGACTATATGCATCAGCTCGGTTGCCGCGTCATGCGTCGGGCGCCCGCTCACGATCGCGAAGTCGAAGGTGCGGCGGATCGCCCTCGGACGCAGCACCTTTGCGGCCATGAGCGGAAATCCGACGCTCGAATCTCCGATGTCCGCGCGGAGGTGGCTCCCGAATGGCAGCCACGCGTACCCGCGACCGTCGACAACCACCTCCCAGTCGATCGCCCGGTAGAAGTCCGACTCGGTCGGCGGCACGTGGGCGACGATCACGTTTTGCCGAGCGCCTAGAGCCCTACGCTCGATTTCCGCCACCAGAGCCTTGGCGATTCCGGAGCGGCGGTGGGCGGGACCCACCACGAGGTACTGCAATAGGATGTGCGCGGGATCGATCTGTCCGGTACCGGGCAATGACCAAGGCGCGGCTGCGGCGAAGCCAACGATCTTGTCATCCTTCTCCGCGACGATCGTGAACGCCCGGAGGGGCGCCGCGAGCTCCTCGGTCAGCATGATTCGGGCCAGCTCGGCGTCCGCGTACAAGTAGCCAGCGTGGTGCTGGCCAGGAACTGCGGGAAAGTAGGCCCGCTCGTAGTCGAGCAGAACAGGGGCGTCGGTCGGCTTGCCGAACCGGAGGAGGAAGTCGGTCATATGTAGAGGTTAGCCAGCACTCCCGATCAGTCAGCGCGTGAAGCTTCCGGGTGGCCTTGCTACCCCTGTTCATTTCAAAACCCTTGCTGAGGTCTTGCTTTTGACAGCAGTTGTGGCACGTTTTTGGCCACCCATCGAAGGGCATCTCTGCGGCCGCTCGCTAAGGATCGTTTCCGGCTCAAATTCTAGTTAACGCGAGGACGAACCCTCTGCACCGTCGCTCGATGTTCTAGCGAGGGTCGTAGAGATCGGACAATTTGTTACCGATCGCCCGCAACCGGTCTTCTGTGCCCTCATCGATCGTGTCCGGAGCAATTAGATTCCACCATTGAACTGACTCCAACTGGCCTGGTCTATCCAGACGCTCTCCAGCTTGAGTGTTTAGAAGAGCGTTTACGTGTTTAGAAAGCCAGACGCCATTGCTGCACTTGTGCTGCAGGCCGTCTAAGCCCTCTGCAACGGCAGCGATTCCCGCGACCAACACACGGAAGGAGCCTCCGAATTCGCGGAGAAGCCGTTCTCTTTTTTTCTGCTCGGTCTTCCCTGTGTACGCCTCGGCTGTTATGCCCGCTTTCCGAAGCCGAGAAATCACCACGGGGATAAATCGGGCGCTTGGCGATAATACGAAGTACGTCTCTTCTGGGGAACGATCCTCGATGATTTCAACTAGGGCATCTATCTTTGAAGACTTTGCATTTTCTACAAAAGTCACCTGGTGGTCCACGATTATGGGAACGCCGAGTGTCAGCTGGCGAAGTCGCAGGCTTTGCGTGAACGGAACGGCAGCAAGCAGCGGATGCTCTCCCAACCAAACAAGAGCGAGCTCTTGGAATTGATTGTAAATTTTCCGTTGAAGGGGTGCCATCTCGCAGGATACTTCGATCGTTGGAAGCACCGGCGGCATGTCCCCGCGGTGGTCCTTCTTCAGGCGACGAATGAAAAATGGCATATCGCGGATCACGCCCCCCGGAATGATCTCTCGATCGAGCTTAGGGACAGCTCGGTTGCCGAGGGTGTGCCAGAAGGTCTTAACCCAATGGGTGTAGGACTTGTACCGCTCTGGCCATAGCCAGTTCATGGGCGGGAAAAGACCCTCTGGCTTATTTGCTGAGGGAGTACCTGACAATGCAATCTTGTAGTCGCTGGAGATCCATTGAAGCGTGTGCCTCGTCCATGATTCGCGGTTCTGAATTCGATGTACCTCGTCAGCAATAATCAAGTCCGCATGATTGCCCGTGATCGCGCCAGTTCGCATGAACTCCCAGCCGATGAAATACCAGCCAGGTTCACCTTTCTTCAGACGGGTGAAAGACCCTGAGCGAAAAGATTTCATGGAGTCCTCTAGGTGATAGAAAACAGCGTCGGGAATTTGCGACTTAACCGTCGCTTCCCAGGAACGACGCGTACTAAGCGGCGCAACGACAATAATAGATTTAAGGCCAAGGCGTTTGGCGAACTCGACGGCTGTGATGGTTTTACCCAGAGCCTGCTCGTACGCCAGGAAGATCGACTTCTGACCTTCGTCTATGGCTCGAGTAATGTCCATATCCTGGTACGCAAATAGCTTGATAATCTTGCTCCGCCTTTGACTCCGCCAAGATTTGGCGGCCGGATGGTTGCGCCGGCAGAAATCAGGCTACCTAGTTCCAACCCCGGGTCTCTCCACTTTCGATGAGACCAGCGGCCGGCAAGGCCTCAAACGAACAATTCACCTCTGGTCACGTCCCGCCGGGTGTTGTAATTCGTCAACTCGGAGGTGTTGGCAATGGGCAGTTCGAAACCCGCCGACTACGCCGAGGACATCGACTCGGCAAGGGCGTCGCTCGACGTGGCTTCATCGGGCGGGCGACCTGTCCGTCGATCTCGGGACCCCCGGCGGTCTCGGCTCCGAGCCGATGCAGCAGGCTGCCGCGGTGATCGAAGCAGCCGGACGGGTGCTCCGTGAACCAATGTCCGCCCGAAAAACGTTTCGCATCTGACACCATCCAGTCCTGCGACGCGGGCAACCATGCCGCCATTTACTTCTGAAGAAATGCCGCCATCTCAATCGAAAAACCACAGCAGATCAGTCGTCAGCCGCCGCGGTCTCAGAATCGACCGTTTTAGCGACGACCGTTTCAGCATTTTCGAACCGCTCAGTTATGCACTCTTCGAACATCGAAGCCTTCCGGGACGTTTCCCGGCCCGAGGACCCAAGAATCCAGAGCCAGGTGTGCCGCGGCCAACGTCAACAGCTGCCGACGTTCAACCACGAGAACGTGCGCCCTACCGAAAACTGTGACCTGCTCGGAGCTCCCACCAGGAATCCCGAGCACCCACATGTCATTTGTGGCGCCGGGAACCGAAAGCTCGACGGTGCAGGCGTTCGGTTCCCCGAAGACCTGAAACCAGCGGCCTGTCCTCCTGTTCCCACAGACAGCCCAGGGGAACCCGTGACCGTTGACGCCGGAAATGAGGTCGTGAAGGAAGGCGGCCAAACCCCCGCAATCCCAATGATTGCGGGGGTTTTCTTGTGCGCCCGAAGGGATTCGAACCCCCAACCTTCTGATCCGTAGTCAGATGCTCTATCCGTTGAGCTACGAGCGCATGCCAATCTCGCGAACTGTAACGCCCGGAGACAACTTGAAAACTATACCAGCTATCGAGGGCTTCCCGTTCCATCCGGGCGGGCAGCAGGGTGCCGGCGCCGATCTTTTAGCGCCATTGGGCTGTCGGTGTTCAAGAGATTTCTGGGAATGACTCAGATTCGATGGCGCTTTTCGGGGAAAAGTGTTCACCTGAGGCCAAGTCAATACCTACAAAGGGGGTCGTAACCGACCTGGTCGCGCCGACCACGACCGGCTCAAACAGCACGCTCGGCGGCACACAGATTCTCGCGAATCTGGCCGCGCCGGTCACGGTGCAGGGCAACGCGATCAGCGTGGGGGCGGTTCCGAGTCCGAGGGGGCAACGAACGCCTCATCGACCCCGGGCGGGGCTACCGTCTCCGTCGCTCCGACCACCACGGGAACCGACAGCTTTCTCGGTGGCACTCAGGTCGTGCCGCTCACGCTCCTCGGCACCGATTCATCCGCACGAGGCACGGGTAATTCTTCTCTCGCCGCGCTGCGACTGACGCCGCTGTTCGGGTCAACGCTGGCCGGTTCCACCCTGGCGAGCACGGGAACAACGCCACTGCCATTCCTCGCACTGGGCCTCCTTTTCGCCCTGGCCGGACCTGGCCGGACCTGGCCTGGCCGGATTGCACGCGGCCTGATTGCGCGTGGAGGTGGCACCGCCTAGCCAGGCTAGCATCCGCTCATAGCCGCCGGACGCTTCGACCACCAGGTAGAAGCGCCCGGTTGTGGCGCGCCCGCGACGTCAAAATCAACCCCTGTCATCCTTTCGAGTCGAGTGATTGAATAAGCCGGTGAACAAGACGAGCCCCGCCGAACGGGCACCCTTTGACTACTCCGGCCTGCGCGCCGTCTTCATTAACTGCACCCTCAAGCGCAGCCCGGAGGTCAGCAACACCCAGGGAATTGTCGACCTCAGCGCCCGCATCATGCGGGAGCAGGGCGTGCAGGTCGACCTGATTCGCGCCATCGACCACGACATTGCCACCGGCGTCTACCCCGACATGACCGACCACGGCTGGCAAACGGATGCCTGGCCGTCTCTGTTCACGACGGTGCAGGCTGCCGACATCCTCGTTCTCGCCGGGCCAATCTGGCTCGGCGACAACGGCTCGGTGACCAAACGCATCGTGGAACGGCTCTACGCCCACTCGGGCGAGTTCAATGACAAGGGCCAGTACATCTTCTATGGCAAGGTCGGCGGCGCCATCATCACCGGCAATGAAGACGGCGTGAAACACTGCACGTCGAACCTGCTGTACAGCCTGCAACACATTGGCTACTCGATTCCTCCCGCCGCCGACAGCGGCTGGATCGGCGAAATAGGCCCAGGTCCGAGCTATCTCGACGAGGGCTCCGGCGGCCCGCAGAACGACTTCACCAACCGCAACACCACCTTCATGAGCTGGAACCTCATGCACCTCGCCTCAATTTTGAAGAAGAACGGCGGCATCCCGGCTTTCGGCAACCTGCGCCAGGACTGGGACCGCGGCGAACGCTTCGGGTTTGAGCCGAACCCGGAATATAGGTAAGAGTCAGCAGCAAAATTCAACAGATCGGGGAACCCAGTGGCACTCCAAACACTTTCGACAGAGTCTTCCCCGGTTCCACCTGTACCCGCGCCGAGCGCGCTCGACGTGCGCGTCACCGGCGGCATGGTGCGCGGCATCCGTGAAGGTGCTGTTCTGGCGTGGCGCGGCATCCCCTATGCCGCTCCGCCGGTCGGTGATCGACGCTTTCGCGCTCCGCAGCCCGTCATGGTGTTCGTGCACGGCGGCGGCTACAGCACCGGTTCTGCCCAGGATTTTCCTGGCCAGGGCGAGGGCTTCGTGAGCAGTGCCCGCGTCGTCTACGTGAGTTTGAACTACCGACTCGGCGCCCTGGGATACCTCGACTTCAGCCGGTATTCCACGCCGGACCGCCCGATTGAGAACAATCTGGGGTTGCGCGATCAGGTGGCCGCCCTCGAGTGGGTGCGAGCGAACATCCGCTCATTTGGCGGCACCTTCCTGCCGGAGCATCCGTTCGACGCTTTTCGCGACGGCCGTGCCCACCGGGTACCGCTGATCATCGGCACGAATGATCGCGAGGGTGCGTTTTTTCGCGGCCGGGCCAACGTGCTCCCCCGCTCGCCGTGGCGCATCCAGGCCCTGTCTAACCACGCCCCCAAGATAGCCCCGACGAGATGCGGGCCGCCTATCCTGGTCTGCCGATCAGCCGCGCCGCCGCCGATTTCGGGGGTGACTATGCCTTCTGGTATCCGAGCATCGTCGTCGCCGGGTTGCACTCTCGGTTCGCCCCCGTGCATTTCCACCGCTTCGACATCGCTCCGCGGCTCATGCACCTGCTCGAGCTCGGGCTCGATGCCACGCACGGCATTGAAATGTATGCCCTGTTCGACCAGGTCGACCCCCGCAGCGAGCGCCGGCGCGTCTGGCAACGGTTTCTGCCGAACCTGTAGCACCTAGCATGGGGTCATGGCCATCACCCGCTCCCGCCGTGCTGCGGGACGCGGGAGCTACCTCGCGATTGCCGCTTTTGCCGTCGTCTATCTGGTCGGCGCCGTGTATTGGCCCCGGCCGCTCTGGGTGGCCGGGGCGTACCTGGTCACCAGCATGATTTGTTTTGCCGTCTACGCGATCGACAAGCGTCGCGCGCGGTTCGGCGGGTGGCGGGTGTCGGAACGCACCCTGCTGTTCTGGGGTTTCATCGGCGGTTGGCCCGGCGCCATCGTGGCGCAGCAGGTACTGCGCCACAAAACCCAGAAGAAGAGCTTTCGCGAGGCGTTTTGGGTCACGGTCTTCTTCAACGTCGTGCTCTTCGTCGCCGTCAGTACGCCCACGTTCGACCGGCTGGTCGCCCAGGCGATCAACTAGTATTCGTTGAACTCCGGGCTGGTCGCCGCGTCGTGTTTGGCCTTCAGAATGGCGAGGTTGATCAGCACGAACGCTTCCAGGCGTTCGCCGCGATGTTCGGCATAGTCGGGCTCGCGCTGGTCGACGGCCAGCTCGATGAGCTTCGACGAGACCGCCGAGCTGACCTCTTCGCTTGCTGACCGCTGCGCACTCGACACGATGCGGGCCACCTGATCGTTGTCATCGGCAACAGCGTCGAGGGCGAGCGTCAACCGTTCGTGCACGCGAAATCTCAGGGCAAACTGCTTGAGATCGTGGCGCTGGTCATCGGTAAAGCTCAGGCGCCACTTCATCGCTGCCAGGTCGCGGCCCATTCGGCTGACCCGCCGGGCATACTCCTCGTTCTGCCGAGCCAGCCGATGCAGTTCGCTGCGGGCGTTGTCGGCGTACCGCCCGGAGTCGTAGTCGAAGTGCTCCCGCAGAGCCCCTACAATGATGTCATTCTTCACGGCCATTCGTACGGCCGACAATGCGATCAGCAGGCCTTCGTCAACCGTGCGCTCGAGGTCGGGCAGCTCAGCGTTCACGTCGGGTTCACTGACGTGTTCGTGAGCGTCAGCACGACGCCGGGACCGGTTCCAAATGATTGCGCCACCACTTCCTCGTGCGGGTGAATTTCATTTTATCCTGCCCCGCGAATCGCCTCCGACCGCCAGATCACTCGACTACTTCGCCATCCCCCGCTCTCGCGCAAATTCACAATCTGGGTACGGTGGACGCCGATGGCGCAGGTGCGCCACGACCGATCAAGAAGGAGCAACGATGAGTGACCCGCGTGATGTGCAGAAGGTAGCAAAACTGGTCAAGGAGTTTCGTTTCGCCATGCTCACCACGACGAGCCCGGGCGGCAAGCTCGTGGCTCGCCCGATGACGGTACAAGAGGTCGAGTTCGACGGCGACCTGTGGTTTATCGCTACCCGCGATTCGCACACCGTGACGGAGATCGGTTCTGATCCGGTCGTGGGAGTGTCTTTCGCCTCCAACGACACCTGGGTTTCCCTCTCGGGAACCGCTGAAATGATCGACGATTCGCAGAAGGTGGAGGAATTGTGGAACCAGTGGGTCGAAGCGTGGTTCCCGGAGGTTCCCGAGGACCCCAACATTGTGCTCATCAAATTCACCGCGGACGGCGCGGAATATTGGGACACCCCTGGCGGGCGCATCGCCTCCGTGATCAGCCTGGTCAAGGCGAAAGTCACGGGCCAGCCCTATGACGGGGGCGAGAACGACAAGGTCGACCTCTAGACACCATGCAGGTCGGGCGACAGACCTCAGGTCCGTCGCCCGACCGCCCGGCTAGACGATCGGTGTCGTGACGCGCTCGGGTTCGCTCGGCAGGGGCACCGGGTGCGTTCGCTCGAGCGACGCGCCCGCCACATCCACGTTGGGCAGGATGCGGTCGAGCCACTTCGGCAGCCACCAGGCCGCGTCACCGAGCAGGTGCATTACGGCCGGGATGATGCGCAGCCGCACCACGAACGCGTCGAGCAGTACGCCGATGCCGAGCCCGAAGCCGATCGACTGAATCATCACCGAGTTCGAGAAGATGAAGCCGGAGAAGACCGAGGCCATGATGAGCGCGGCCGCGATCACCACGGTGCGCCCGGCATGAACCCCGCGCTGCACGGCCAGGCGCGACGAGGCACCGTGCACGTACGATTCCCTCATACCGCTGACCAGGAACAGCTGGTAGTCCATGGCAAGCCCGAATAGAACACCCACGACGAGGATGGGCAGGAAGCTCAGGATAGGCCCCGGGTCGTGGATGCCGAACACCGCCCCGAGCCAGCCCCACTGAAAGACCGCCGTGATGGCGCCAAACGCTGCGAACAGCGACAGCACGAAACCCAAAGTCGCGGTGATCGGTACCAGGATCGACCGGAACACGAAGATCAGGATGATCAACGACAACCCGACGACAACGAGAAGGTACAGCGGAAGCGCCGCGGCCAGCTTCTCGCTCACATCGATGTTTCCCGACGCATTGCCGGCCACACCGAGGGAGGTGACACCGTCGATGTCCAGACCGCGCAGGTCCCGCACGAGTTGCTCGGTCGATTCGCTGGTCGGCCCCTCAGCCGGAATGACTTGGAACGCGAGCAGCAGGTCATCATCGGAGGCTCCGATCGGCGCGACCGCGACCACGTCGTTCTCCGCCTTCAGCGCGGTTCCGATACGTACCTGTTCCGCGAGGAGCGCATCATCCGTTATAGCGGTTTCGAGGTCTGCAACCACGAGCAGCGGGCCGTTCACGCCGGCACCGAACTTCTCGTCAGCAATTTTGTAGGCCTGGTACGCACTCGAGCTCAGCGGTTCCGACGAGCCGGCGGGCAGTCCGAGGCGCATGGACAGCGCGGGCATAGCCACGATGAGCAGCACGATGATGCCCACGACCACGGTGACGACCGCTCGCACCGTATTCATGGGCTTGGACGGAACCTTGGCGTGGTGCTCGGCGTGACCGACCTTGGCGCGGGCTTTCCTAGTGAGAATCTTCGCGCCGACCAGGCCCAGCACCGCCGGCGTCAACGTGATCGCAATGAGAATGGCGACGAAGACGCAGACGGCGCCAACCGTGCCCATGAGGCCGAGGAAGGGGATACCGGTGAGGTTGAGTGCGAGCAGGGCGATCAGAACGGTGGCACCGGCGAACACGACCGCGTTGCCGGAGGTGCCGTTGGCCAGCCCGATCGATTCCTGCACTGGCAGGCCGTTGCGCAGCTGGGTTCGGTGCCGATTGAGTATGAACAGTGAGTAGTCGATGCCGACCGCGAGCCCAAGCATCACACCCAGAACAGGTGTGACCGAGAGCATCTCGACGGTTCCCGACAGAGCGAGCGAGGCGAGCACTCCGACGCCCACGCCCACGAGGGCATTCAGCAGCGGGAGTCCCGCGCCGATCAGCGTGCCGAGCATGACCCACAGCACGATGGCCGCAACGATCACGCCGCCGATCTCGCCCGGACCGAGAATCTCGGGAATGCTGGAGGCAATGTCGTTGGAGACTTCAGCCGTGACGCCGTCGATCCCCGCGTCGGTCATCTCAGCGACCACGGCTTCCTTCGACTCGGCCGGAATCAGGTTGAGCGGGGTGTCGAACTGCACGCTCGCGACCGCGGTGGTCGCGTCGGTCGATACCTGACGGATGCCGGAGGCCAGGTCGAGCAGGTCGGCTCCCTGCTCGAGCGTGGTGCTCTGGGAGGCGAGTGCGGTGCGGCTCGCCGTGAGTGTCGTCTGCTGGGCAGCAATCGCGGCTGTGCCCGCATCGATCTGCGCCTGCTGCGAGTCCAGCGTCGACTGGGCGGCGGCGAGTTGTCCCGCTGCCTCGGCCTGCGCGCGGCTGGCATCGAGCTGCGTCTGACCGGCCTTGGCCTGGGCCATCGCCGCGTCGATCTGCGCCTGCCCCGCGTCGAGCTGCGCCGTTCCAGCAGCGATCTTCTGGCGACCGTCGACGACCTGCTGGGTCTGATCGTCGATCTGGGCCTGGGTATCGAACGGGTTCGTCGCCGCTTTCACGTCGGCCAGGTCGACCGTGCGCGTGAGCAGGTCGCCGATTGCGGTCTTTTGCGCGTCCGTGAAGGCGGAGTCATCCGTCGTGGTGAAGATGACGGTGCCACGGCCGCCGCTGGCGGAGGGAAACTTGGCGGCAAGTTCGTCGCTGACCTTCTGAGTCGCGGTGCCCGGGATGCTGACGGACGACGTGAGGGTTCCGCCGAAGAGGACGAATGCACCCACAGCGAGGCCAAGAATGACCACCCACGAAACGATGACTAACCACGCTCGGCGGGCGGAGAACCGACCGAGTCGGTAGAGAAGCGATGCCATATTCTCAAGTTCTTTCTGCAGGTCGGGTTGTGGTCGGGTGACCGGAGTGGCGTCTCGCGTCGCATCATCGGGAATCGAGCTGTGGGGTCGAGCAGGGAAGTCGAGTACTTCAGTTGGAAGGTGCGTAGCCGGTGCGGACGGTGACCATGAGGCGGTCGAGCAGTTCGTTCCACACTGCGCGCGACGAGGCGTCGAGTGCGCCGCCCGTTCGGACCAGCCAGTGGGCGGATACGATGGCGATGCCGTTCATCACCGAGCTGACCAGAATCGCAACTTCGAATTCGTCCATTGCGCCCGTACGAGCGGCGATCTCGGTCGAGAGCTGTTCGGTGGTGCGCGTGAAAACATCGCTGATGCCGTGTTGGGATCGACCGTTCTCGCCCTCCGCGTTGAGTACCCCCGCTAGATACGCGACGACCGGCGGCAGATCGATGTTGCGAAGGGCCGTCGTGAGTTCGTCGAACAGGCCTTCGCGGCTGCCATCGCCTGCTGGAGTCGATGCTGTCGCTGCACGGAATTCATCAACGGTGGCGCTGAGAACCCGGGTGCAGGTGGTCATGATCACGTCGTCGAGTGATGCAAAGTGGTTGAAGACGGTGCGCCTGGAGACGTCGGCGCGCTCGGCAAGCTCGTCAACGCTGAATTGCGGTTTACCACGTTCGCGGATGAGCGCGTCAGCGGCATCCAGAATCGCCTGGCGGTACCGTGCCTTGAGTTCGGCACGGCGGTCGGGGGCGGTGTTCTGAAACGTCACGTGCTTACACTAAGTGCAACGACGCACATAGTGCAATCAGCGTGGCAAGCTCCCAGCTTTGGCAATTATCTCGCCATTGTTGGTCGAGATCTTCGACCGATGACCCAGACACGGATGCTGGTTCGGAGCCGATGTCGACCTCCGTGCAGGGATCGGGAGAACATCATTGGAATGCCAAACATTTTCTCTTCTATTGAGGGTGGCATACCGTGCCTGCTGCCCACATGGCGTAGTCCAGCGAATAGAAGGCGGATGTGCTCAACAGGTTGGGGTAGCGGGCTCGCTGGCAGGTTTTGCGAGCTGCCTAGGTGCTCAACGGTCGCTCACCTCGGCGGCAACGGGTTCGGTGACGGGGGCTCGCTGGCCTCTGGTCTTCACGAGACTTGCGACGGTAGCCACCGCAATCGTGGTGCCGATGAACACTAACGAGAACCAGATCGGGATGTCGAAGGCCCAGGGCACCGGTTGGCCGCCGTTGATGAACGACAGCTCGTTGAGCTTGAGCGCGTGCAGCACGAGCTTCACTCCGATGAATGCGAGGATCACCGCGAGTCCCTGAGCCAGGTAGACCAGGCGCTGCAGCAGGCCGCCGATGAGGAAGTACAGTTGGCGCAGACCCATGAGGGCGAAGGCGTTCGCGGTAAAGACGATGTACGCCTCGTCGGTGAGGCCGAAGATCGCTGGGATCGAGTCGACAGCGAAGATCAGGTCGACGAAGGCTATCGCGACTAGCACGAGCAGCAGGGGGGTCACGAACCGGCGGCCGTCCTTCAGGACGGAGAGTTTGTCGCCGTGATACTCGTCGGTCACGGACAGGTGACGCCTGACAAACCGCATGAGACGGCCGTTGGCCGGGTTCGACTCGCTATGCGTGAAGGCCTGGCGGTAGGCCAGCAGCAGCAGCAGCGCGCCGAAGAGGTAAAAGATCCAGGAGAAGTTCGCGATCAGGGTCGCGCCGACCGCGATGAAGACTCCGCGCAGGACAAGTGCGAGCGCGATGCCGATCAGTAGAACCTTCTGCTGATAGGCGCGCGGGACGGCGAAGGCCGTCATGACGAGCAAGAACACGAAGAGGTTGTCTATCGAGAGGGCCTTTTCGGTCAAGTAGCCGGCGAAGTACTCACCGCTGAAGGTCCACCCCGAGACGATGCCGATTCCGACGCCGAACATCAGCGCAAGGCCGATGTAGAAGGCCGACCACCAGGCGGACTCCCGGATCGTCGGCTCGTGCGGGGTTCGCACATGTGCGAAGAACTCGAATACGAAGAAGGCGATCGTGACGAGGATAGTGATGATCCAGATGAGCAGGGACACGTTCATCAGGGGGCTCCAATCTTGACGCTGATACGACGTCAAGGTCTTTTCCATTCCCGCGAACGAGAACCGGTGGCCCGGGATGCACCAAGCATCCGTAATGACGAGCCGACCGTGTCGGAATACTCCCCTTGCTGATATGAGGATACGGGGATCGACTGACCCGAGTCTGAGGATTTGCCGCAAGCAACGCATTTCGGTGAGCGTGAACAGGGCAAAGGAAAACCCCTGAGTCCCAGTGTTCACGGGATTCAGGGGTTCGAATGGCTGCGGGTAGTTCACGTAATTCCTAATTCGCATTGTTGGCGCGGGACTCGGAGGTCGTGCCAGATCACTTTTCCATCACATCGCGGAATTAATTCCACGGGCGCGGCCATCCGAAGCGCCCGATGCCGGTTGTGGAAAGTCCGGGGACCAGCGGGCTGCAAAACCGGACCCTAAGGCAGGCAACCCGCGGCAGCGGCACGGCACTGGCCCTGTTTTCGATCCGCACGAGATCGACGCAGAGCTCGAAGCCCGTGACGCCCACCCATCCAATCCCACGATATTGACCGGCATTTCGTGGCAGCAACGTCGAATAGGTGTTACCGACCCACACTCGTAGTGCACGCAAGGGATAATGGCATTTTGGCGCACCTATTGCCCGAGGAGAAGCGGAACTCACATGTCAACTGCGGCTGAAGCAGACCGGGCACGACTGGCCAGATTGCCTGGCCAGCCACTCTGGTTGCGCGTCCATGACGACATTCTCAACCGGATAACCTCGGGCGAATTCGCGGACACGTTCCCCGGTGAAATTCAACTAACCGCGGAATATCAGGTGAGCCGCAGTACCGTTCGACTTGCGCTGAACCCTCTGCGGCGAGAGGGGCTGGTTTCATCAAGTCGGGGTAAACGCCCGGTGGTGCACGTCAACCACGGCGAAGAACATCGCTTTGGGCCGGTTTACAGCTTGTTTGCGGCAGTTGAGGCCTCTGGGATGAGGCAGCACAGCGAGTTGATCCGGTGCGAGATCCGTGTCGACGCGCGGATTGCTGACCGGCTCGACCTGCCCGGCGACGCTCCGCTGGTCAATATTGAGCGCCGTCGTTTCGCTGACGACTATGTCTTTGCCGTTGACAGCGCCTGGCTGCCTGCCGATCGCGCTGCCGGTCTTCTCGACGTCGATTTCAGCAACACTGCTCTCTATCAGGAGCTGACGCTCCGGTGTGGGATCACGCTGGATGGCGGACAGGAAACCCTGACAGCGATTACCGTTACCGCCGAACAGGCGCGAGTTCTTGACTGCCCGGTCGGCACTGCCGCTTTCTTCATTGAACGGTGTGGTCGTGCGGCGGGACGTCCGGTGGAATGGCGGGAGACTGTCGTCCGTGGCGACCGTTTCGCGGTCACCACATCATTCTCACCCCGGTGATCTTTAGTCTTATCGGTTCTCAGCCTCAAGACCGTCGAGCTGAGGGATGGCCAGGACGTACTCGTAGGGGTCCCGGGTGGGGAAGAGCCCGGTTCCGTTAGGAAAAACAGCCATCGGAATTCGTTCCAGACCGCATTGCTGCTGGTGACCGTCGGACCAGGTGATCGTAACGTTTCCCATCCCGCCACGAAGGTAATCACTTTGTCAGGGGCAGATACCGGGGCAGTGGCGCTCTCCAGAACATGCTCCCAGAGCGTTCCGGAGTCCGGATCAATTGCGGTGAGCATCGTCGCCCCGTCCGGTGGACGGAAGGAGGACACGGCGAGGTTTTCTGATGACTCGTTACTGATTGACGGTCCGGCCAGATGTCCCGAAAATTCCGCGAGAATAGCGCCAGTTCTCGGATTGTGGGCGCTCACGACTGTGTCGCCCGCGGGGTTGACCCAGTCCAGAAAGACGATATCGCCCTAAGATGCGTTGACGGCACCCGAGACCGCTGAGGAAGATTCGACGTCCGTGGGGCGTGAGAGTGTGTTCGCGTCCCAGCGTATTTCTCCGGTGGTGGTGTCGACAGCCGTGAGTAAGCCTGCCGTCTCGATGAGGCCGGTGCCATTGCTTCCCTACTCTATCGCTGACGCTCCCGTCGCGTCTTCGGCAACACTGACAGTACCGTCGTGCGCGCTGAGCATGACCGCGGGCGAGACGTCGTCGGAGACACGATGAGCGCCGAGCTGCGACGAAGGTCCGGAACACGCGGCCAGCAACACAACGCGAACGAGCATGGCGGCTCCGGCTCCGGCTCCGGCAGCGCGTCTCATTCTTGCTTTTGAGGTATTCGCTGCCGGCGCGTGCGACGGTTCCGAGCCGCGTAGGCCAGCGCGATGAGGCCCAGCACGACGATCGCGGCGATCCCGAATCCCAAATTGGTCACGAGTGAGGACATATCGAGTACCCAGGCCTCGGTAGCGAACTGATCTCCGATGGTCAAAATTCCGCCAAGGCTCGCGGTACCGTCGGTGAGGAACAGGAAGGCTCCGATCAGGATTGACAGGACCCCGGATACGATCATCAACGACGAGTTCTCCCATCGTCCGATAGTGAGCATCCGGGGGCGCAGCCAGCGGCTCTTCCCCAGTGAAAGTCGGTCCCACAACAAGGCGAGCACGATCAGGGGCGCTGCCATGCCGAGCGCGTAGATCGCTAAGAGCACTCCCCCGTAGACGGCGTTACTGCCGAGGGCGGCCACCGTAAGCACCGAGCCAAGGATAGGACCTGCACACACTCCGGCTACTCCGTAGACAGCGCCGAGGAGGTAGACCGATACCGCCGAGGTCCCTTCGGCCGCGCCGCCGCGGGTGAAGGCGGGAAAACGTAGTCCAGAAATTTGGATAATACCCATCAACACCACGAGCAATGAGGCGATCCCGACGAAAGCCGTGCGATTTTGCGTGACAAACACTCCGACCGTGCCAGCCAGCACTCCCAGCGGCACCAACGTGGTAATCAGACCCAGATAAAACAATCCGGTACGGGCAAGCAGCTCGGACGGCTTCGCGAACGCGTAGGCGAAGAACGCAGGAAGGAGCATGACCGAGCAGGGGCTCAAAAGTGTCAGCATCCCACCAATCAGGGCGCCGGCGTAGCCAATATCCATGTCTAGCGGCCGGCCTTCGCCAGTTCGCTGTCGATCGTGTCGCGAAACACCTGCACCGGCATCGCGCCGGAAATCGGCGTTTCGTTCACCACGAACATGGGCGTGCTGGTAATTCCGAGGTACCGTGCCTCTGCCGCGTCAATGTTCACTTTCTCCAAAAGTTCAGCATTGTCCAGGTCGGAGACGAACTGCTCAAGGTTGGGAACACCAATTTCCGTCGCGATTTCCAAAAGACGTTCCGGGGGCAGTGCCACATGTCCGCGTTCTGGGGCACCCGCAAAGACGACCTCGGCAAACTCCCAGAAGAAACCTTGCTCGCCGGCCGCGCGGGCAGCCACAGCCGCAGCCGTGGATTCCTCGCCGAACACCGGCAGATCCCGCCATTCGATGCGCACTTGACCGCTGTCCACATACTCCTCGACAAGGACAGGGAGGGTATCGCGCGCGAAAACCCCACAAAACGGACACCGAAAATCGGCGTATTCGACCAAAACGACCGGCGCGTCGACCTCTCCGAGTGCCGTCACCTCGCCATCGACACGTCGGGCGAGATCGAGCGTCTGCTCGCCGCTTTTTTCCCCGGATTGTTCAGTGGGGGCCGAAGTGGATTCTTCGACAGGTTGTTGCGCAACCACTCCGACGATGACGACTGCGAGAACTGCCGCCGCTCCTAAAAGCATCAGGAGCGTGCGTCGCCGCACCTTGACTCGTCGGATCGGCCTATTTTTTGTGAAGTTCTGTTGTGTCGGCACCATCTTAAATGTACGCACATTAGGGTAAAAAAGACAGTTATAGCCGCCTCCCCGTCCGAGCCTGGGAACATTCCCGGTTTTCTGATTGAAAAGAGTCCAGTCATGCTCCAAGCAACCACCGCCCCGCCACCAATTGCCCTCGCTGCTGACCGCATCGTTGCCCACGCCAGCGAAGGGAATCTCCACCTTGGTGAAGCCAAGGCGTACCGCCGCGTCATGAACGAAGCGCCTCGGTTAGAACCCGCGGGCGGTTAGGAATTCGAGCGCGTGGCGCAAGTGCACTGCTCACTCGTTGGGACGTCGGCCATAACCTCATCGACGTGCATGCCGCATCCGGTCCAAGTGGTTTTTCCGCAATTGTTGCATCGCATGGGACTGCACATAGTGACTCCTTAGTTGGTCGAGCTGAAGTCCTCAGTATACCCCGTGGGGTATTAAGTTAAATGCGAACAGAGGAAACTTATTTGTCGACGACGATGGCCAGTCCGGTGGCGGCAGACGCGTCCGTGATGCCACCAGCATCGGTCAGCGTGGTGAACCCGAGGTCGGCCATGCGGGTGACTGCTGCAGCCGACCGGTTTCCGGTGGCGCAGTAGATGATGTAGTCCCCGTCGATTGGCAGCGCCGCGATCAGCGTGTCGAAGTCCGGGGATTGCACGTCAATATTGATGGCGTCCTGAAGGTGTCCACCGACATACTCTGGTGTGGTGCGCACATCGACGACGACCGTACTGGAGGTGACAGCGATGGAGGTCGCCGGCGCGGGGCTCGCGCAGGCGACCATGCTGAGCAGTGCCGCCACGGCGATTGTGATGCCGGTGAGTGCTTTCCTCATGGCTGGGTATCCTGACCGGTGCGTGGAGTGGGTGGCAGTGTGATCGGCTTGGGACCGACTTTCCGGGAGCGCGGGAACAAGGGCATGCAGGTAGTGCAGACCTCACCCTCAGTGGACTCTGACGATTCGCGGCGGGTGGTGGCTCGGCGTTCGCTGACCAGTCTTTCGCGCAGGGCCCAGATCAATAGGGCGAGGGCGGCGGCGGCCAGGGCCGGGCGCGCAGCACCGCTCACTATCGGGTCGAGGGAGCGGACTTCGGTGGTCAGATACAGCGCGATCAGACCCAGAGCTGGCCACCGTGTGTCACAGAGAGTTACGTCGGCGCCGATGGGGGTTTCGACATAACTGGCAACGATCAAGCCGATCAAGCTCGCTCCGAGCGCGGTGGCCGCGACCGTCCACCACAGGGCGCCGTCTGCGTCGTCCGCCCGGGGCGCGTAGCCCGTTACAAAAGCCATGAACGCGGCTGCGGCTGCGGCGGCCGTGATTATCCAGCGTCGAGTCGACCAAGTTTGTAGGTCAGAGAACACGATCAAGGACTTCCGTCGCGGCAGTGGTCCGAGCGGGAAGACCGCAAGAATTTTCTCGAGTCATGCGCGCATAGAGAGCCCAGCTGAGCAAGACGATCGACGCGGCGGCCAGATACGGCTGGACCGGCTCGAAGAATTGCATCGCTCCGGTTGTGCCGAGAGCGAGGAGTACCAGTTTGTTGCAGACGGGGCATCCCACCGCGAAGAACGTCACCAGCCAACCGGCCATGCCCAATCGTCCGGCCGCCCTACTGGGCGGGGCGCCTTCCGGGTGCGCCACATAGGTGGCAGTGACCATGCCCGTCAAGACCGCGCTGAGGGTGAGCACCGGCCACGACCAGGCGGTCGGCGGGATCTGTCGCGAAAAGAATGGCGTGTCAATCAAGTCCGTCGGAATGGCAATGAAGACCACCGTAAACAATGCCGTCGCCAGGGCAACCCACCAGCGGCGAGAGGGCCAGCGACGCAGGTCCCCGCCGAGCCCGGCCAGCTTGCCGCGCCAAGGGGCACGCCGTGATGATTCGTCCCTGCTGGTGCGCTGGTCACGCATTCGAATAGCCCTCATTTTCTTTTCATCGCGAAACGCTTGCTGTCATATTTGAATATACTGATACCCTAAGGGGTATCCTGGTCTTAGACAAAACCAGCCTCGCATCCGCCTACGAACAGGAGCACACCCTCATGGGGATCACCGAACCCGCGACCCACGCCAGCGACGACCTGCGCAAGACCCTCAATCGGCTCAAGCGCGCGCAGGGGCAACTCGGCGCCGTCATCACAGCCGTTGAGTCCGGCGCTGATTGTCGTGCCGTGGTCACCCAGCTGGCTGCTGTCTCGAGTGCCATTGACCGGGCAGGGTTCACGATCATCTCGTCGGCGATGAAGGAGTGCCTCATCGATAACGGCGCGGATGGAGAAACCAAGCAGCTCAGCGTCAATGAGCTTGAAAAGCTTTTCCTGTCCCTCGCCTGACCCCATTCGCGAGAGCTAGCCGGCGACGGCGCGAATCGCGACGTACACGGCGATGCAGAGCACAAGGATCGCGAAGCTTGTTTTGAGAACGCGGTCGGGGAGTCTTCGGCTGAGTCTGCCCGCGATTAGGGATGCCAGCATAGCGGTGCCCGCGAAGGCGCCGGTGACGGCCCAGTCGATCTGCACGTCGCTCAGGTGGGCGCTAAAGCCGGCGACCGAATTGATGACGATGATCACGAGGGACGTGCCGATCGTGACGCCCATGGGGAGTCCGAGCACGAGGGCCAGTGCCGGAACGATCAGGAACCCGCCGCCGACGCCGAGCAGCCCAGTCAGGAACCCGACCACGGCGCCCGTTGCCAGCGCACGGGGCAGACAACTGCGCCACCGGGTTCCGCCGCCTGGCAGCGCACAGGGGCCGGTTGCGGCGGGGGTGGCAAAGAACATTCGCACGCCGGCGATGACCATGATCACGCTAAAAGCGCCGAGCAGAAGCTGAGGGTCAACCAGTCGGTTTACGAGGGTGCCGAGGTAGGCGGTGGGAATGCCGGCGGCGCCGATGATGCCGGCCAGACGCCAGTTCACGCCGGTGCGCAGCCGCGGAAGCACGGCGACCGCCGACGCCGCTCCCACGACGATCAGCGAGGTTGGTATCGCCTCCTCGAGGGGTAACCCGACACCATAGACCAAGGCCGGAACGGCCAGGATTGACCCGCCCCCGCCGACCAGGCCGAGCAGCGCACCCACGATCACTCCCAGAAGCAGCGCGGCCACGATCATGCGTGCGGCGCCAGCTGCGCGAGGATGTCACTCTTCGTGGGTTCGGAAACCGGGCGGTTCCAGCGCATCCACGACAGAATTCGCCCCAGCGTGCAACTGTTGGTGGCGGCCGACACCGTGAGACCGGCACCGATGACGCCGGCGAGAAGACGGAACTGCGGATGGATGAACCTCCCCGCCAGCACGCTCGCCAACACCAGGCATCCGGCCGTCATGCGTACCTGTCGATCCATGGCCCACGTGGAGCGACCGCTGGTGATATCGCCGCCGGCGGCGGCATAGCCCGCCACACCACCGGTCAATACCCGAGCACCGTTCAGGCCGGCTGCGTCAAGATTCTTTCGCGCTTCTTCCGCGCGTCGACCCGACTGGCACACCAGCACCACCCGGGGGGCCATCTGCGCCGCAAACTCTTCCGTGTGTTCTTTGAGCAGGTGGAGCGGCACGTGATACGAACCCCGGATATGCCGGGTTTCAAATTCCGAGCCATCCCTCACATCGATGATCATCAGGTCGTCATGATGGAGAACCCACTGATGGAATTCGTCTGCCCCAATTGGTGCCGGGGAGGGGTTGACGGTGTGCGTGGTGTCAGAGATAGTGGATCCGTTTCAGTTTGGTGCGGGAGCGGAGCAATGCCGGGCAGCCCGGAGGCCTGCCCCTGGGGCAGGCCTCTGACAATCGTGTCTGCCGTGAAGCCAGCGTTGGTTAAGTGTTCGGCGGCGGCGTCTTTTCTATCAGGCTTTCACCGCGTATTGGGCGGCCCATGCGTTGTAGCCGCCGATGAGGTCGGTGACGTCCGAATGGCCCAGATTCCGCAGTGCACTCGCGGCGACGCTCGAACGCCAGCCGCTGGCACAGTGGATGAGCACGGGTCCGGCGGGCACTTCGGCGTGGCGCTGGCTCAGCTCGGCCAAGGGAATGCGCAGCGAGCCCGGGATCGCGCCCTGCTCGACCTCGCCGGGGTTGCGTACGTCGAGGATCGTTGCGGCGGTGTCCCGGCGCAGAGCTTCGAAGTCGTCGAGCTCGACCCGTGCACCGACCTGCACCAGCGGGCCGAGGTCGGTGAACGCCTGCGCCGGGTTTGTCAGATATCCGGCGACCCGGTCGAAGCCGATGCGGGCCAGCCGCATTCCGGCCTCGGCTTCGCGGCCGGAGTCGGCGATGATCACGATGCTGTCGTCGTGCTCGATGACCATTCCGGCAGTCTCGGAGAAGCGTCCGTCCAGTCCCACGTTAATGGACCCGGCCAGGTGCCCGAGGGCGAAGTTCTCGGGGCTGCGGGTGTCGAGAACGCGGGCTTTGTTTTCAACGGATCTGCGAACATCCGTCAAGGTGAGCGGTGCCAGTTCACGGGTGGAACCGATGATTTCGTGCGCGCTGCGGTTGATCATCGCGTCGACGGCGAAATAGCCGGGGATTGCGGGCTGGCCGCTGCGGATCATTGTCACGAAGTCGTCTTCACTCATCGGCTGCACGGATGAGTTGGTGAGGCGCTGGGTGCCGATGGTGGATTCGAGCTCGTCGGAGAGGTTCTTGCCACAGGCGGAACCGGCGCCGTGGGCGGGGAGAACACGCACCGCATCGGGCAAGGCGAGAAGCGTCGCGTGGATCGACGCGTACAGGGCGCGGGCCAGTTGGTCGGGATCGGCGCCGACGGATGCGGCCAGGTCGGGACGGCCCACGTCACCGATGAAGAGGGTATCGCCGGTGAGAACAGCATGGGGAACGGCGTCGCCGGCGTGTTCACGAACAACGATGCTGATGGACTCCCAGGTGTGTCCGGGGGTGTCGAGAATTTCCAATTCCACCTCTCCGAGCGAGATTTTCTCGCCATTGGCGAGGTGGCGGATCTCATACTCGGTCTCGGCGCGGGTGCCGTAGCCGATCCAGGCGCCAGTGGCTGCGGCCAGCTCGAGGTGACCGGCGACGAAGTCGGCGTGGAAATGCGTGTTGATCACGCCGATGATGGTCAGGTTGTTCGCCTGGGCGTCGACGAGGTATTCGTCGATGTCGCGGCGGGGGTCCACGATGACGGCTTGACCGCTCGTCGGATCACCGACGAGGTACGAGCCATGGGACAGGCAGTTGAGGTAGTACTGGGTCAAAATCATCGTGGCCTCCAAAGGTCGGGGCCCACCACGCCGACACGAGTTGGGGCGTGTAGTGGGTATGCGCCCCAGTCTCGCACATACCCCACATGGTATGCAAAATACCCCTACGGGTATAGTCTGTGTGTATGGCTACTATCAATCTCACCGAGACCACCTTTGACGCGACCATTGCCCAGAGTCCCATCGTGTTGGTTGATTTTTGGGCCGAGTGGTGCGGCCCGTGCCGCAGTTTCGCCCCGACATTCAGCGCGGCGTCTGAAAAACACCCCGCAATCACCTTTGGAAAAGTCGACACCGAAGCGGAACAGGGACTGGCCGCAGCCGCGGGCATCCGTTCCATCCCCACGCTGATGGCGTTTCGGGACTCCGTACTCGTCTTTTCCCAAGCAGGCGCCCTGAACGCGGCCAGCCTGGAAGAGCTCATTGCCGGCGTCGAGAACCTCAACATGGACGACGTGCGCGCCAGTATCGCCACCCGCTAAACCTCGCGCCCCCGCGAAACCGCTTCGCAGCAGGCTCACAGTCGGCCCGTCCTGTCACCACCCGGCCAGAATACCCCCTGGTGTATTATTTTATGATTAGTTCACCGAATTGAATGGAGATCCTTATGTGTCGTGCCGTAACGTGCAAAGTGTGCCAAAAGACAACGTGGGCGGGCTGCGGTCAGCACATTGATCAGGTCATGCGCGGTGTGCCACGCAACCAACGATGCGCCGGGCATGTCAAAGAAAAATCGACCGGATCATTCTGGTCCCGGTTACTCGGACGCTAACGGCACCCGGCCCATCTTTTAGTGAAGCCTGCCAGATCGCCAATCGGACCACCAGCGCGGCTAGCGCCTGACACGGCCATAAAATTCTGGCCGTGCTTCAGCGGGCTAGACCGCGTATTACTTGCTGCTGCTTTCTCCTTGGAGAGCGGCTAGCGCGGCGAGAAGGCGCTGATCGGCTTGATCAGCAACGTTCTGTATCCCCGGGGAATTGCTCAGCTGGACCATGGTTTGTGGGTTGATAGCTTGAACCGTGGTGGTAGTCGCTGACGGGCTTCGTCGAATGACGACGTTACACGGAAGCAGCAAGCCCATGTCGGGCTCTGCAGTGAGCGCCTGTTCGGCGAGGGCGGGGTTACAGGCACCCAAGATCAGGTAGTCGCCCAGTGCCTGCGCACTTTCCACGCCGAGTTTCGTTTCGAAGGTCGCGTGGACGTCGATTTCGGTAAGAACGCCGAATCCTTGGTTGGCTAGTTCTTCCCGCACCCTGGAGACGGCTACTTCGTAGGGCAGCGAGACGGTGATGGTGTGTGCGTAGTTCATTGATTTCTCCTAATCCATTTTTTTCGAATTGATGGTTGCGGCTACTGTCAGTTTGCGGTGATAACTCCCATCATTCCTCTGTCTTCGTGGTCAAAAATGTGGCAGTGGTACACGGTACGTCCGCTGAAGTCGTCAAACGCGATACGTACTCGCACGGTGCTGCGTGCCGGGATGTTCACGACGTCTTGCCACATGATGGTTTTGACGGGCTGGCCTGACTGTTCGATAATCTGCATCGGCCACACGTGCAGGTGCATGGGGTGATCGAGCGGGCTGGTATTTGTCAGCAACCAATCCTCCACACTGTCGAATTGCACGGTCGTGTCGACCCGGGTGGCATCGAATACCTGGCCGTTGATCGTGGCTGACATCATGCCCCCACCCACTCCTCCACCCATTCCGCCATCCATGTTTCCACCCATGCCACTGCCCGTGTCCCCGCCCATTCCCATCGCGAAGATCAACTCGCGTCGAGCGGTTATGGTAGCCGTGCGAAGGTCTCGTATAACGGGCTGGCCGGGTATGGCGGCGACTGTCGTGACGTCGTCACCGGTCACGATAAAGGAGGCCAGCGCGACGTCGTCGGCTCCAGCGGAGCTTCCGCCTCCCATCATCATTCCGCCGGACATACCTCGGTCATAGGTGTGCGTACGCAGCACGAAGGTGCCGGCCGTGCCGGTGACGAGAAGGTCGGCCCGGTTCCCCGGGGCCAGCACGACCTCGTCGACGTCGTGCGCGGCTTCGAACCGTCCGGAGTCAATTCCGAGGAGGGACAGCTGCTGCCCGTCGAGGCGCAGCCGCAGATAGCGGGACACGCAGGCATTTACGATGCGCCATCGTTCCCGCTCACCAGGGCGGGAAGTCATACTGGGGGTGAGCTGACCGTTGACCAGGACGAGGTCTCCCTCGCGTCCGGACATTTTCTCCATCGCTGTGGCCGCTGGAATTGTTCCCGCGGAATCAAGGGTGATGTCGGAAATGACGAGGACACGTTCCCGGCTGGCCGGGATGGGGTCGGGGTCTTCGACAATAATGGCGCCGTAAAGCCCGCCGAATACCTGATCGGCCACGAAACCATGGTGGTGCGGGTGATACCAGTACACGCCCGGCGGGTGATTGGCGGGCAATTCGTACTGATAATCAAAGAAGGCGCCAGCTGCGACGGTGACGAACATGTTGTCGCTGTTGTTCTCGGGCGAGACATGGAGACCGTGCACGTGCAGGTTGCTCGGATCAGCCAGCCCATTGCGAAGGCTGACGTTGAGGGTGTCTCCCGCTCGAACGCGCAGTGTGGGGCCGGGCACGCCACCGTTGTAACTCAGCGCACGCACATCACGACCAGCAATGGTCACCTGTTGGGGGGAAGACTCGAGATCAACGGTGAGAGTACCGCTGACGCTTCGTAGCTCCGGGGGCTCGACGAGGTCGCTCCCGGACGGTATAGCCGGTGACGTCGTCGAGGAGATCCGTTGATTGACAAAGAAACCCGCTCCGCCCACAGCCGTCGACGCAATCCCGACCCCGCCGAGGATCAGGGCGCTACGGCGACTAAGACCGGGCACTACCGGCCCTCCTCGAGCACCCGCAGCTGATCACGCAGCTGCTCCGCAGTGAGCTCCCCCCGAGCGAACCGCTCCTCAAGAATCTGCCTGGCACCGGCCGAATTAGCTTGCCTCGGAGCAGATCGCGTGTCATCGCTTCCGGATTTGTTCGACAAAAAACGAACAATGACATAAGTAAGCACGGCGACACCGGCAATAGCTAGTAGGCCGAACCCCCAGGACCATCCCATACTTCCGTTACCCCACATCATCTGAGTTACTTCCTTTCGTTTACTGATCCGCATCTCCACTATACCCCTAGAGGTATAAGTCTTGGCTGAGTAGATCGTCCGCGCACGTGAAACGGCACGTACCTCACACACCGGTGCAACCGGCTAAAACTCACGCAACAAAAAGGGCCCAACGCGAGGACTTGACAGCTTCGAACTCGGCCCCGGCGTCGCGGGATATAGCGTGAAGCCATGACGAACGGGTGGAATCGGAAGGCCATTGTTAGCGCCAAGCTCGTCACCATCTCGACCCCGATCGGGGGGACGCGCGCACAGCCCCGCGGGATCGGTCTACCCGGCACCATCTTCGGTATCGGATTGGGTGAATTCGTGGATGGGAGCCTGCTGCATCAGATCCTGCAGTGGCACCACATGCTCCCCAGCGCCGCGACGCCGGCAACGTCTGAGAGGTCGCCCACCGCCGATCGCGCGCTTTGTGTTAGCGCTGAGTTCTCTGATGACGAGATCTGGATAAACAGCGACGTCACACAGAGATACCGCGGGCCGACACGGAGCAGGGTGGGGCAAGACCCGTGCGGCGAGGAGCGGCAAGGGGCATGCGCAAGCATGCGTACAGAGTCAGCAATCACCACTGTCCGGAAACCCGATTTGCGGATACTCTTCGCCGCAGGCATGCGTGCGTGCGTGCGTTCGTGCGTTCGTGCGTTCGAATAATGCCAAGGCATTCGGCTGAGGGTTACGTATCAACGCTGTCGCATTTACCGTCGGGATCGTCCCGATGGGCGAGGACACATAGGAGTGAATCGTGAAGAAGAACATCAGACTGGTGCTGAGCGCGAGTGCAGCTGCGCTCATCGCCATGTCACTGGGCGCTGCGCCGGCATCAGCGCATGTCCCAAAATCGGTGCGCGGCAACGTGGTGCTGACCGCCCACCTCACAGAGCTTAACGGCTCAGGAGCGTCTGGAACGGCGGTCGCGGTCGTTCGCGGCGAGACGATCCGGGCGATCGGGATCCGCGCGAGGGGTTTGACGCCCGATGCTCCGCACGCACAGCACATCCACTACGGCGAACAGGCCTTGAAGGAGTGTCCCACGCTCGCGTTGGACAGCAACGGTGACGGACGACTGAACACCGTTGAGGGTGTTCCGGCGTACGGCCCCGTTGTGGTGTCCTTGAACACCAGTGGAGACACTACGCCGGCCAGTTTTCTGGACGTTTCCCGATTCCCTGTCTCGAAAAATGGCTCCTATAACTACCTCCGGACCAACATCAGATTCACGGACGTGGCGGGAACAGGCGATCCGGGAGCCGAAGGGATCGGCACCGCCGCGCAGATTGCCGAGGCCGTCCGCGACGGTGAAGGTGTTGTCGTAATCCACGGAAACGACTACGACGGCAACGGAACATACAACCTCAGCGTTCCGGAGGGTGCAAGTGAGCTCGACCCCACCCTCCCTGCCGAGGCAACTGACCCGGTTGCCTGCGGAGTCCTGCACTAGCTGCGAGCGAACGGCTCAAAACTGAGGTCCAGGCGCCGTGCGAGCGCGCACAGTGCCGCACGGTCCTGGACCTCATCCGTCGACAGAATGATCAAGATCGCCCGGCCTACTCAAATGCGCTCAAGCGGGTAGCGGTGTAGTCCGCTTGAGTCGCCCATCTATCCGGTATCGCGGATGTCCATTCTCTCTGAGAAGGCTAGCCCCGGTGCCACGAGTGGCCTACCTCGGATCAGTGGCATGCCCCGGAGGCCAATTCATACCGATGGATGTCGGTGGGCACCGCTATCGAGGGAGGGCGCTTACCGTGGCATACAACGTGTCACAGAAACTCATCGCATCGCACCTGGCCTCCGGGGAGATGGTGCCGGGTACCGAAATCGGCCTGCAGATCGACCAGACCCTCGCCCAGGACGCGACCGGGACCTTAGTCATGCTGGAGTTGGGACGCGGAGGACCGCGACTTTCTTCGCTCCGGCTACCAAGGGTTCGGCCTGTGGTTTTTGAAGGCCAACAAGGGGGTGTCACACCCCACGTGTAACGTCTCGTTGCCAATCTGACAGTTCTGTCTCAGCACCTCGCTGACTTTCGTTATTGCACCCCGTCTCGAGGGCTTGGTTCGGCAGCGGGACGCGGAACCCGCACGATAGGGAATGACACATAACCCATCCCGCACCGACCTCCGCCTCATCATCGCTTTCTGGCCCGACGACGCCCCTCGAGGGGCTGTGACCCGATTCTGCCGCGAACACAACGTGTCCCGGAAACGCCAGAAACGACCTAAGAAATGAGTGTCAAGGAGGTCCCGAGACATAAAGTTCAGGGACGTCCCGAGACAGGACATCCCCGCGATGATGTTTCGTGCCACCCAGCGCCCTCGTTGGTTTTCTCTGTGACGTATCGGTGGTGTTGGACAGGTCTTTTGAGGGTGGCTGCGTTGGCCGCGGCAGGGTCAGGCGGCTAGCTCCACGTCGATATCAGCTCGGTGAAGGCCCGGCTGGCTGCGCTCATGTACGCGCCTTTTCGTCTGAGCAGGGCTGCGGTACGGTGTGGAATGGCTGGCAGTACGGCAACCGGGTTGAGCCCGTGCTGTTCGCGGGCAATGCCTTCGGGCAGCATGGTGGCGAGCTGGCCGCGGCGAACGATTTCCATGATCGCGCTGACGGAGTCAACTTCGATCGCGATGCGCGGGGCAACCCCGTGGTCCCGGAAGTACCCGTCGATGTGGCGCCGAGTCGCAAAATCGCTTCTAAGCAGCACAAGCTGCTCCTGTTCCAACTCCCGCAGGGTCATGGGTGCCTGCTGTCCGGCATGGGGGTGGTTGTTGCCGACAACTAAGCCGAGGGTTTCGACGAACAACGCCTGGGCCTCGATCTCGGACGAACGCACCTCGGCAAATGCGATGCCTAGATCGAGGGTGTCCTCGGCCAGCGCCACCTCGATGCGGTCCTGGGTCATCTCCTGCACGCTCAAGTTGATGCCGGGATAGCGGGTGCGGAAACGTTCGACCAGTGGACCGATCAGGTACGCGGTGAACGTGGGAGTCATCGCCAACCGGAGCGATCCACGGCTCAGGTCCTGCACGTCGTGGATGGCCCGGGTTCCGGCGTCAAGTTCCCGCAGCGCGCGTTGGGTATAGCGCAGGAAGGTCGCGCCAGCGTCTGTCAGCCGCACGGTCCGTCCGGACCGATCCAAGAGTTGAACGTTTAACGAGTTCTCCAGTTGCTTGATCTGTTGCGACAGCGTCGGTTGGGAGACGTGGAGCGCCTCGGCCGCACGAGTGAAGTTCTGGTGTTCCGCGACCGCGGCCAGGTAACGAATGTGGCGCAACATCACAATTCTCCAACTATAGAAATTACTTATTGACTCCATCATAAAGAGGTCTTGGACACTATATATAGTTTCCGTCATCCTTGAGTTATCCCCCAAAACATCGAGGAGACAGCCCATGCAAGACATCATTAAAGGCTTTCTGAAATTCCAACGGGAAGCCTTTCCGGCGCGCTCTGGACTCTTCAAGGAGCTGGCCACCGGCCAGAACCCGAAGGCCTTGTTCATTGCTTGCTCGGATAGCCGGGTCGTGCCAGAGCTGCTGACCCAACAGGAACCGGGCGACCTGTTCGTGATCCGCAACGCCGGCAACATCGTGCCCGCCTACGGCCCGGAGCCCGGCGGTGTCTCCGCGACAGTCGAGTACGCGGTCGCCGTCCTGGGCGTCACGGACATCATCATCTGTGGCCATTCCGACTGCGGAGCGATGACTGCCATCGCGACCGACACGAACCTGGACCACTTGCCGGCTGTGGCCAACTGGCTTGCCCACGCCGACGCGGCGAAGGCCGTCAACGCCGCCCGCACCCACGGATCGGCCCAGGATTCGTTGAAGGCCATGGTCCGCGGCAACGTCATCGCCCAGCTGACCAACATCAGGACCCATCCCTCCGTCGCCCTAGCCCTGGATCAAAACCGGCTAAACCTCCACGGCTGGGTCTACGACATCGAAACCGGCTCCATGGACACCCTGCACGGTGGCACCGGCCATTTTGTCCCACTTGCGGGCAATACGCAGGACCATGCCACGCCAGCCGTCTCCGGCCTGGCCGCCTAACCACCTCACATCACCAAAAGAAAAGGAAAACACCATGATTCATTCCCAGAACACCCAGGCTCCGCGCGAGGAACTGACCGCCGCCATCATCGACGCCAAGATGCGCAAGGACCTCTCCTGGCAGGAACTGACCGATGGCACTGGCCTGAGCCTTGTCTTCGTCACCGCCGCCCTGCTCGGTCAGCATCCGTTGCCCGAAGCCGCTGCGGAAATCGTCGCTGATCGGCTGGGTCTGGGCAAGGACGCCGCAATTTTGCTGCAGACTATTCCGCTGCGCGGCAGCAACCCCGGCGGCATCCCGACCGACCCCACCGTTTACCGGTTTTACGAAATGATGCACGTTTACGGCTCCACTTTGAAGGCCCTGGTCCACGAACAGTTCGGTGACGGCATCATCAGCGCCATCAACTTCAAACTAGACATCAAGAAAGTTGAAGACCCCGAAGGCGGTTCACGTGCCGTGATCACCCTCGACGGAAAATACTTGCCCACCAAACCCTTCTAAACCAGGCCTGGCGGCGGCCTCGCGATCGGGGCCGCCGTCTATCCCATGAAACAACCTCGCAGGCAACGACAAATCATGGATTTCGTCCGACGCACCATCGACATCGCACGCGCAACGTCGAGGCGGGTGGGCGGCCGTTTGGCGCGTTGCACTGTTCTTGGACACGGCATCGTGATCTAGGAAGTTGAACGAATTGACCAGTAACGAGAAAAAGCCCAAGCGCTCGTTCTCCCCTCAATTTCGCGCGGAGGCCGTGCAGCTCGTCATCACGACGGGCCGGCCGAACAAGCACGTCGCCGACGAGCTCGGCATCACGGATCAGTCTTTGGGCCTGTGGGTGAAGCAGTTCAACGCCGAGAACGAGGCCCGCTCTGTCGCCGCCGCGGCTGAGCCGATGCCGGGAAGATGTCAACCTTTGTGAGTCAGTTTCTTTAGCCGGTCATTGAGTTCGTTCCTTCCTTTTCGGGTTCGTTGAGCCAGGTCGTCGTCGGGAACGTTGGTGGCTGCGGTGCTGCCGCACAAAGCGTTCAGGATGCTCGGCATATGCGGTCGTGAGGACGCGGGCGCGGGCGTGATGGATAGCGGGTGCGCGGCCGTGGTGAACGTTGAACGGGGTATGCATACCAGTGCCCGAATGACGATGTTCGCCGTTGTACCAGTCGTAGAATTCGGTGCAGAACGAGCGTGCTTCGGCGAGGCTGTAGAACCGGTCGGGGAACTCGGGCCAGTTCAGACACCCTTCAGGCCACTCTGGGAGCCTGTCAAGTGTTTTGTGTAAGTGTTGGGAATTTTGTTAGAGGTGGGGGTTGATTCGGTCTGGATAGACCAGGGCGAGCTTCCAGTTCGTCACGATTTGGCCTTCGACGAGGCGGCCGGCGGCCTTGCGTGTGGTCTCGCGGGTGCCGCCGCGCTCCTTGGCTCGGGCTCGGGCGCGTTTGTCTTCGATGTTGCAGATCGCGAGCCACAGCATCTTGATCGCGGCTTCATCGCTGGGGAAGTGACCGCGGTTCTTGGTCACTTTGCGCAGCTGGTAGTTCAGCGACTCGATGCTGTTCGTTGTGTAGATGACGCGGCGCAGGTCGGGCGGGAAGGCAAGGAACGGGGTGAAGCGTTCCCACGCGTCCTCGAACGTTTTCACCGTCGCCGGATACCTCACGCCGAGCGGCGAAGCCGCGAACATGGTGAGCTCGTCCCAGGCCGCGTCGGCGGTGGCCGCGGTGTAGATCGGCTTCAACGCGGTCGCGATCTGCTTACGATCCTTGTAGCTCACGAACCGCATCGCGGCGCGAAGCAGGTGCACGACACACGTTTGCACGGTCGCCTGTGGCCAGGTCGATTCGATCGCTTCGGGGAACCCGGTCAGGCCGTCGCAGCAAACGATGAGGACGTCCTTCACGCCACGGTTGGCCAGCTCGGCGCAGACGCCGGCCCAGAACTTCGCGCCCTCGGTCTGCTGCACCCAGATACCCAACACGTGCTTGATGCCGTCCATGTCCACGCCGACTGCGATGTGCGCGGCCTTGTTCCGCACGTGAGCACCATCACGAATTTTGATGATCAGCGCGTCGAGGAAGATCACCGGGTAGAGGGCCTCCAGCGGCCGCTGCTGCCACTCCAAGACCTCGTCGAGCACCTCGTCAGTGATCTTCGAGATCGTCTCCGGTGACAGGTCCGTGCCGATCGTCGAGACCAAGTGCTGTTGAATATCGCGGATCGTCATCCCGCCGGCATAGAGCGAAATGATCATGTCATCGAGGCCACCCAGACGGCGTGACCCCTTAGGCACCAGGCGCGGCACGAAGCTCCCACTCCGGTCGCGGGGAATGTCCAAATCCAGTTCGCCGACCTCGGCCGAGACCACCTTGGGCGACGAGCCGTTCCGAGAGTTCGGGTAGAACCGTGCTTCCGGGTCGCCCTTCTCGTAGCCGAGGTGCTCGGTCAGCTCGACCTGCAAGCCCCGCTCGAGGGCCGCTTTGATCAGGCCGGGAACGAACCCGCCTTCTCCCGTGAGTTGCAGCTCGCCGGCATCGATCTTTGAGAACAGGGAATCCAAGGCGCCGCTGTCGCGGAGCTCATCGATCGCTTTCGCCGCCGCCAACTGCGACGGGGACCGCGGTGCCTTGTGCAACTCGCTTCGATTCGTCATGACCATCAGTGTCACTCCTTCGAGTAGATCCGCAACCCCTTACACAGACCATCTGACACCCTCCACTCTGGCCGAAATTGGCGCCAAGCCGGTCTTCGACTACGACAAAGACGAACAAGGCCAGACAACCTTCTACGAGGACCTCATCCAAGTCGGCGGCCAGTGGTACGTGCACTACATGCCCCAGGACCTGATTCACGCCCTCGACCTGTACCGAAAGGACCGGAAGGCTGCTGACACCGGCGTGCCCGTTGACGAGGAAACGCCGGAAGACGACGCCATCCTCTCCAGCGACTCAAACCCCGTGCGTCAAGCCAAAGAACTGCGAGACCAGCGAATCGCCGAACGTGAAAAGTACCGCGCCAAGCCCAAGGGCAAGCGCCGGCCCGACGGCTCCCGCCAATACCTCTACCCAGACCCCAAGAACTACGACGGTTGGGCCTTCGACCACAAGACCGGCGAACTCATCGAGCCCATCCGCAAGAAGACCGTCGTGATACCCGCCGGGAAAGACCCCGCCAAGGACAAAGCCCTCAAGTACGGGCAGACCTACCCCCACAAAAGTCCAGTGTGGAAGGGTTTCTACGCACTGCGCAACACCGTCGAATCGCAGAACGCATTCATCAAGGACTCCGCAACCGAAGACATCGCCTCCCCCATGAAACGGCGCGCCCGCGGCAACACCTTCGCGTCGCTGGCCGTGACACTCGCACTCGTCTCAGCCAACATCCGAAAGATTTTGACGTTCATTCAGAGCGAGCTCGCCCGAGTCCCCCTCACCACGAAGAACAAGTCCTTCGCGAGCACGTACTACTCCAGCGCAGAAATCACTTCGGCGACGGCACCCACCGACACGACGCCGTCACCACCACCCAGCTAGCCGCCCGGTCGTCACCAATTCCATTACCTGCAGTAAAAGTCGCTTCGCCCTGCCAAAAACAGGGCGAAGCGGTGTTTAACCGCCGACCGCGCGCCAATCACAGCGTTTCTTAGGGCCGGCACTCTCGAAATCGGCGCCTTAACGCAGAAAACCGGCGATGCGATCGCCGGTTTTTTGTTGCCGCAGGAATTTCGTAAACTAAACGCCGGAATTACGTAAACTCCTCGCTGCGGAGACGGTGGGATTTGAACCCACGGTACCCCGTAAAGGGTACTCCACCTTAGCAGGGTGGTGCACTAAGCCGAACTATGCGACGTCTCCTCGGCATCTGCTTGCGCAAACACACTCTTCTATCTTAGCCGCAGGCGGGCATCCGCTCTGACCATGCAAACCCAGGCAGGCAAAACGAATGCCCGCGCCCGGTTATTGGTTCTCGAGCGTGCGCCCTCTGGTGCAGGTATACTCGCCGGCCGTTTGGCCCGTCACCGACTCCGACAGGACGACTCCGGGGGCTTCCGTGGCCACGGGGGCCTCAGTTGCCGCCGGATCGGCCGCGGCCGAGGGGTCGGTGGTTGCGACAGGAACCGGCGCTGGCTCGACGGGAGCGTTCGGGTCAGCCTCGGTACCGCGGCCGGTCGTTCCGCTGAGGGTCAGCGGCTGATCGGCCGCAACCGCCTCGAACAGGTTGTCAAAGGCCGGTTGAACGGCCTTGACCCCGCCGGTCGTGCTGCCGGTGGGCACCTGGGCGAAGACGACCTGATTGAGGTCGATGTCTTTGAGAGCGATGGCGATGGACGCGAGCGTCGTGACGCTGTTGAGGCTGTCCGAGAGGCGCATATTCGCTGTCACGGCCTTGGCCAGGGCGTAGACCTTGGTCGGGTCGGAGAGGGTGTCAGCGCTCTTGATCGTGCGCACGAGCGAGGACATGAACAGCTGCTGGTTGTTGATGCGGGTCAGGTCGCCACCATCGCCGAGGCCGTGGCGGGTGCGCAGAAACTGTAGCGCGTCATAGCCCTCGAGCACGTGCTCACCCGGGTCGAGAAAGGTTCCGGTGTACTCATCTTCGATGCGGCTGGCTACGCAGACCGGAACGCCGCCAACAGCGCTGGACATGGCCATGACGCCGCTGAACTGCACCTCGGCCGCGAACGGGATGGAGAGGCCGGTGAGCTTCTCCACGGTCAGCACGGTGCAGGCCAGGCCACCGTAGGTGAGCGTGGTGTTGATTTTCTGGCTGCTCATCGCACGGAACGAGCCACCCGTGGGGTCGGGGCACGAGGGGATCGCCACGAACATGTCGCGCGGAAAGCTGATGACCGAGGCGTTGCTGTGGTCTTCCGAGATGTGCAGCAGCATCGTGACGTCGTTGAGGTCGCCGGTGGAGTCTTCCGGGCCGAAGGCCGCGTCCTGGCCGACGCGGCTGTCGCTGCCGACGATGAGCATGTTCACGCCGCCGTCGATGGCACCGATCGAGGGAACCGGGCCGTTGGTCTCATTGGTGAGGTGAACGCTGGGCTGCACGCTCGCGGCGACGTCGTAAGTGGCAATCGCGCCGACCGAGAATCCGCTGACCAAAACGACGGCCAGGCTGCCCGCGATGAACTTGGCCACGGTGACGGCGGCGTTCGACTTCTTCAGGCGGCCGTGACGGGCAACGGTTTTGAGGTTCTTGGAACCGTTCGAGCGGGGGCGAAGTTGGTCGCTCACTCATGTCCTCTCATCGGGTTGTTGGCTGGTCAGCCTGAGGCGACAATCGTTGTGCGCCGGCGATTCGCATTGTGCTGGTACTGCGGAGGGCGTGGGATTCGAACCCACGAGACATTTCTGCCCACCAGTTTTCAAGACTGGCTCCATCGGCCGCTCGGACAGCCCTCCCGGTTGCCCACTCCCCGCGCGAATTGCAGCGCGAACAAGAATTGGGCGAACTGGCCCGATTCTAGCCGATGGCAGCCTCCACAGGCTGACAGAGGGGCCTGATAAACGGCTGGATGCGAGTCAGAGTGTGCGCAACACCGTGGCAAGGCCGTCGATCTCCACATTGCCGGTGATCTCGGACCCGGCGGCGAGAACGTCATCGGGCGACTCGCCCATGGCCACGCCGCGACCGAATTCGGCGGCCCACGCCAGCATGCCAATATCGTTGCGCCCGTCGCCGACGGCCATCACCCGCTCGCGGGGAACCCCGACCGCCACACGTACTCGCTCCATCGCGGTCGACTTGTTGACGCCGTCCGGCGCGATGTCGAGCCAGGCGGTCCACCCGATCGCATAGCTCACCCGATTCAACCCCATGCGCTCGACCACCTGGAGAAAATCCTCCATGTCGTGGTCGGGCGAGATAACGACCACGCGGGTCGCCTTGTGCTTCAACAGCTCGTCGAAGTCGACCCGCTCGCTGTCCATACCGATCGTGGCATCGGGAATCGGTTCGGTGTACCGGTAGAAGCCGTGCTCGTCTTCAACCGCGAAGCGGGCCGAGCCGAGGTGCGCCCGAATCGAGGTGAGCACGTCGCTCGGGTCGAAGGTTTCGACCCATTCGCGTCGGTAGCCCAGGGGCGCTGAGGCATCGCGGTGCATGGTGATGGCCCCATTGGAGCAGACCACGTAGCGCGGTGAGATGCCGAGGCGGTCGAGCACCGGCAGGGCTGCGGCTGCGGACCGGCCGGTGGCGAGCATGACCTCGTGCCCGGCCTCGGCGAGCCGCACGACCTCGTCGATCACGGCCTGGCTGATCGAGCCGTCTTCGTGCATGGTGGTGCCGTCGATGTCGAGGGCGACGAGCCACGGCTCGGTCGTGACCTGTGACGTCACTTCGCCCCCTTCAGGGGGAGCGGCGTCAGCACCTCGAGGCCGCCGAGGTAGGGTCGCAGTGCCTCGGGGACGCGCACCGAGCCATCCGCTTGCTGGTGCGTTTCGAGCATGGCGACGAGCCAGCGGGTGGTCGCGAGCGTGCCGTTGAGAGTGGCGACCGGCGCGGTCTTGCCCGTGTCGGTGCGGTAACGGATGTCCAACCGTCGCGCCTGGTAGGTGGTGCAGTTGCTCGTGCTGGTGAGCTCTCGGAAGGCGTTCTGGGTGGGCACCCAGGCCTCGATATCGAACTTGCGGGCGGCGCTTCCGCCGAGGTCACCGGCTGCGACGTCGATAACACGGTAGCTGAGGCCGAGGGACTGCAGCATGCCCTCCTGCAGGGCGACGAGGCGGTCGTGCTCGGCCTCGGCGTTCTCGGGCAGCACGTAGGTGAACATTTCGAGCTTGTTGAACTGGTGCACGCGAATGATGCCGCGGGTGTCTTTTCCGCCCGAGCCGGCCTCGCGGCGGTAGCAGGTGCTCCAGCCGGCGTAACGCAGGGGTTCCTCGGACAGGTCGAGGATCTCGTCTTTGTGGTACCCGGCGAGCGCGACCTCGCTCGTGCCGGTGAGGTAGAGGTCGTCAGTGGGAAGGTAGTAGACCTCATCGTTGTGCTCACCGAGAAAGCCGGTGCCGTCCATGATTTCGGGGCGTACGAGCGTGGGGGTGATGAGCGGCACGAAGCCGGCCGCAAGCGCCCGGTCGAGCGCCATGTTCATGAGAGCGATTTCGAGGCGGGCGCCGATTCCCTTCAGAAAGTAGAAACGGGTGCCGGAGACCTTGGCGCCGCGGGCCATATCGATGGCGCCGAGCAGTTCGCCGAGCTCGAGGTGGTCGCGCGGCTCGAAGTCGAACACCGGGGCATCGCCGTGGGTGCGCAGGGTCTTGAAGTTGGCCTCATCGCCGGCCGGAACTCCGTCGATGATCGGGTTCGCGATGGTCTTGACGATCGCGGTGAAGCGAGCGTCGGCCTCGCCCGCGATGACTCCGGCGGCTTTCACCTCAGCGGCGAGGCTTTGCGCCTCGGCAACGAGCGCCTTCTTCTCGGCCCCGGGCGCTGCGGCGACGCGCTTGCCGAACAGGTTTTGCGCGGCGCGCAGGTCTTCGAACGCGGTGATCGTCGAACGCCGTTCGGCGTCGGCGGCGAGCGCGGCATCCACCGCTTCAACGGAGTCGCCACGAGCCTCCTGCGAACGCTTGAAGAGGTCAGGGTTTTCGCGTAACAGCACCGGATCAATCACCCGCCAAGTCTACAAGCGCTAGTTGGCGGGCAAACGCGGGGCGACCCAGTAGCCTAGGCCTCGTGAGCGCCTCCGAAAACTTCGACCAGCACGCCGCCGTTGTCTACAACCCGGTGAAGGTCGACCTCGCCAGGTTGCGCACGAGCGTGGCCGCCGCCGAGCAATCCGCCGGCTGGGGCGAGACGCACTGGTTTGAAACCAGCGTCGACGATGTCGGCCAGGCAGCCACGAAACGAGCACTTGACGCTCACGCCTCGATGGTGATCTCGGCCGGCGGCGACGGCACCGTGCGGGCCGTTGCCGAGGCGCTTCGTGAGTCCGGGGTGCGCATGGCCATCGTGCCGTCGGGAACCGGCAACCTGCTCGCTCGCAACCTGCTGTTGCCGCTCGGTAGTATCGATGCCGCCACCGAGATCGCGTTCAGTGGTGTCGACCGGCCGATCGATCTCGGCGTCGCCACCCTGACGACCGATACCGGCGAAGTGCAGGAACACGTCTTCCTGGTCATGGCCGGCCTCGGCCTCGATGCTCAGATGATCGCGCACACCCGCGACGATCTCAAGAAACAGGTGGGCTGGCTCGCCTACGTCGACGGGGTGGCGCGGGCGCTGCCGAAAGCGCGGCCATTTCGCATCCGCTACAGCGTTGCTGGGCGGGTTGACCGGCCAGCACAGGTGAGCGCGATTCTTGTCGCCAATTGCGGGCTGCTGCCGGGCAACCTGCAGTTTCTGCCCGACGCGCGCCTCGACGACGGCATTCTGGACATCGCGGTGCTGCAGCCCAAGGGAGTGCTCGGCTGGCTGACCATCTGGCGCCGGGTGACCTGGGAAAACGGGGTGCTGCGGCGTTCGGCGGTGGGCCGACGCATGATTCAGGCCACCGAATCGTCGAATGAGCGGGTCATGACGACCCTGCGCGGGCCGGATATTCGCATCGTGCTCGAACACGCGCAGGATTTCGAGCTCGACGGCGATGAGTTCGGCCTCGTGCGCAAGGTGCGGCTGAACGCCGATGCCGGCGCGCTCATCGTGCGCGTGCCCGCTGAATCAGGTGTCTGAACGGCGTGACGGCCGGGACCGCCAGCGCAGTGCATGGTAGAAGAGCAGACCGACGACAGTGGCCAGGCCGGTTGAGGTCATTGCCGGTCCGAGCGACCAGGAGATCTGCTGCAACAACATATCGAACGGCACCTCGCCGTCGGGAGAATTAATGTAGCTTGAGCCACCCATCGAATCAAGAAATGTTCGCACCTGCACGCTCAGTCCGCCGATGGTGAGGGCTGGACCAACAATCCACAGGGCAACGACGAACGGATTGCGCGGCTCGAACTGGTCGAGCAGCGCGGCGGCGTCCGGCACCGGCACCGATGCGGTTTCGGTCGGGGCAGCGGATGCCGCGGGCCCGCCGTTCGAGGTGGGCGCGAGACGGTCCGATGCGGCGGCAGCCGCCTGGGCGTCGGGCTCGTAGCCACGCTGGTAGCGGGCATCATTGTTCTGGTCGACGGTCATTCGGTGGGCTCCCCCGCGATGTGCCTATTCAACGGGTTCCCCCGCAATTAAACCGCGCAACCAGTCGCGGGCTTCGATGAAAATGCCGTCGTCGTAGCGCGAGGTGAACTCGATCGGGCGTTTGTCGGCCCGCGGATAGGATCCGAGAAAGATCACCTTGGGGCTGAACCGTCGAAGGCCCAACAGCGCATCGGCGACGCGCTCGTCGAGAATATGCCCCTCGGCGTCGACGACGAAACGGTAGCGGCCGAGGGAATCACCGATCGGCCGGGACTGAATCAGACTGAGGTTCACGCCGCGCGTGGCGAACTGCTCGAGCATCTCCAGCAGGGCACCGGAACGGTCACTCGGCAGCTCGATGATCAGGCTGGTCTTGTCGGCGCCCGTCGGCGCGGTGAGCTCGTTGCCGCGGCCGACCAGCACGAAGCGGGTGACCGCGTTCGGGTTGTCACCGATATTCGAAGCGAGAACGACGAGGTCGTGATGTTTATCGATGCCGGGTGGCGCGATCGCGGCATCCGCTTGCATGGTGTCGAGCAGTGAAGACGCGGCGGCGACGTTGCTCGAGGCGGGGATGTGGCCGTGACTCGGCAGGGTGCGTTCGAGCCAGTTGCGGCACTGGCCGTAGGCGACCGGATGCGCGTTGACGACGCGCACGTCGGCCAGCGTCGTGCCGGGGCGGGCCACCAGCACGAAATTCACCGGCACCAGGTATTCGCCGATGATGCGCAGGTTCGGCACGCTGGCCAGGGCATCCTGGGTGGCCGTGACACCGCCGTCGACCGAGTTCTCGATGGCGATCATGGCCGCGAGGCTGCGGCCGCTCCCGACGTCAGCGAAGGCCTCGCCCACATTGTTGACCGGGCGCCAGATCTGGCCGCGCGCTTCAGGTACCTGGGCCAGCGCCGCTTCGGTGAAGGTGCCGGCCGGGCCGAGATAGCTGTAGGTGCGGGCTTTGGGCGGATTCGGCGCGTCGGGCATGGCTGACAGCCTACCGGGGGTGCCAGACTGTGCTCATGAGCGAACGCGCGGGCACCCGAGCCCTGGAATCTGACCTGATCGACGTTGATGGGCTGGTCAAGGCCTATTACGATTTGAAACCGGATGCCCGGGTGCCAGCCCAGCGGGTCGTCTTCGGCACCTCAGGGCATCGCGGGAGTTCCCTGAACACCGCGTTCAACGAAGACCACATCAGTGCCACAACGCAGGCGATCGTGGAATACCGCGCGGGCCAGGGCATCACCGGCCCCCTCTTCATCGGCACCGACCCGCACGCCCTGAGCGGTCCGGCCTACACGACCGCCCTCGAGGTTCTCGTCGCCAACGGCGTTCGTGTACTCGTGGACGAGTTCGACGATTACGTGCCCACCCCCTCCCTGTCGCACGCGATTCTGGCCTACAACCGCGCCGAGCACGGCGACCTGGCCGACGGCATCGTCGTCACCCCGAGCCACAACCCGCCGATGGACGGCGGCTTCAAGTACAACCCGCCGCACGGCGGACCGGCCGACAGCGATGCGACCTCGTGGATCGCGAACCGGGCGAACGAGCTCATCGCCAATGGCCTCGACGGCGTGCTGATGAGCGAGCCGAGCGCAGTGGAGACCTACGACTTTCGTGGCAACTACGTGAACGACCTCGAGAACATCATCGACATGCAGGCCATCCGCACCAGCGGAATCCGCATCGGGGCCGACCCGCTCGGCGGCGCGAGTGTCGGCTATTGGGGCGCCATCCGTGACCGTTACGAGATCGACCTGGTCGTGGTCAACCCCACGGTCGACCCGACCTGGCGATTCATGACCCTGGACTGGGACGAGAAGATCCGGATGGATCCGTCGAGTGCGTCGGTGATGGCATCCGTTGTCGCCCACAAAGACGAGTACGACATTCTCACGGGTAATGACGCCGACGCCGACCGGCACGGCATCGTCACGCCAGACGGCGGCCTGATGAACCCGAACCACTTTCTCGCCGTGGCCATCGACTACCTGTACAGCCACCGTGAAGGCTGGAAGCCCGACGCCGCGGTCGGCAAGACCCTCGTCTCGTCAACCATGATCGACCGCGTCACCGGTTTTCTCGGCCGCGACCTGTGGGAGGTGCCAGTGGGCTTCAAATGGTTCGTGCCCGGGCTCATCGACGGCTCGGTGGCTTTCGGCGGCGAGGAGAGCGCCGGCGCGAGCTTCGTGCGCTTCGACGGCACGGTCTGGACCACCGACAAGGACGGCATTCTGCTAGCCCTGCTCGCCTCCGAGATTCTCGCCGTCACCGGCAAGACTCCTTCGCAGCGCTACGCCGAGCTGGCCGAACACTTCGGCGCCCCCTCCTACGCGCGAGTGGATGCCGCGGCCACACCCGCGCAGAAGGCCGCACTGGCCAAGCTCGACGGTTCAATGATCACGGCCACCGAACTGGCCGGCGAGAAAATCACCGGCGCCGTCAGCGTGGCCGCCGGAAACGGAGCGGCCATCGGCGGAGTGAAGGTCACGACCGAGAACGCCTGGTTCGCGGCCCGGCCGAGCGGCACCGAAGACGTCTACAAGATCTACGCCGAGTCGTTTCTCGGCGACGAACACCTCGCCCAGGTTCAGCTGGAGGCCAAGGCGATCGTCGACGCCGCGATCGCCTAGGGAACACTCCAGTAGTAGGCCGTTCCGCCCGGGTGATCCACGGTGATTGCCGTGTCGACCGAGCGGTAGTCGGAATCGAGGGTGTGCCCGGAGAACGAGATGGCAACAGTGTCGCCGACCTTCTCGACCCTGGTGACAATGCCGGTGTGGTCGCGATCGCCGGTGTTGTCCCAGTCGAACTGCACGATGTCGCCGACCTTGACCTGGTCGCGCTGCTGATCGGTCAGGGCGGTGGCCTTGCCGGCCTGCGCGATGTAGTTCATGAACGCGGTGGAACTGCGCCAGGCGGCCGACGCATCGTAGGCGTTGCCGTTTTTCGGGCTCGACCAGACTCCGTCCATGGTCCAGCCGCGGGCGATCATGGCCTGGCTGGCGAAGTTGACGCAGTCGTTCTCGCCGAGAACGCCCCACTCGGCGGAGTTGTAGGTTTCGAGCTTCCAGTGCGCGAGGAGGTAGTCGATCTGCGCGGCGACTGGGGCGCTGAGGGCGGGCTCCACTTCGACCGGGGCCGCAGCGGGTGTGTCGGTGGGGGTGGCGCGAGCTGGTTCCTCCGTCGCAGCTGAGGCGTCGGCATCCGTCGTCTGCGCCGTTTGGGTGGGGGTGGCGGGACCATCAAGCGCCTGCACAACGAGCGCGGTTGCGCCGACCGCGAGAACGGCACCGATGGCCGTCGTCAGGCCAAGCCGCTGCCACCTAGTCAACTGCACTGTGTACTCATTTCTGATTGATTAAACGCTGAGCGCGGCGCTCAGATAGAGGCCAATCGCCGCGAGAGCGACGACCACTCCAACGATGAGGACCCCGATCAGAAACCGGCGCCGGGTGCGCCGCTGGTCGGCCTCGCTGGGTTCGTTGTTCTGCAGCATGATTCGAGCTTAGCCGCGACGAATCTGAGAGCTCCGAATGCCGCGTGCATAACTGCGGAGATCTCCGACACGATGGCCGGTACGCAGCCGATTGCGGGGACGGTTCGACCGGATGTCCGCGGTTACGCCCTCGTCACTGGTCGAATTCCTCGCCGCAGGGTAGCGTGACGTCATGTCGCAGACCCTGCCCACACCGTTCACCTGGCCGCGCGGATTTCTCTGGGGGTCGGCAACGGCCGCCGCGCAGATCGAGGGTGCCGGCCACGCTGGCGGCAAGGAAGACTCCATCTGGGACGCCTTCGCGCGGGTTCCCGGCGCCATCGCGGGCGGCGACGACCTCGAAACGGCGGTCGACCACTACCACCGGATGCCCGCCGATGTGCAGCTCATGGCCTCGCTCGGCCTCGACGCGTACCGGTTCTCGACCAGCTGGGCCCGGGTGCGCCCTGGCGATCGGGCAGTGAACCCGGTGGGGCTGGACTTCTATTCACGGTTGGTCGACGAGCTGCTCGGGGCCGGTATTTTGCCCTGGTTGACCGTGTATCACTGGGACCTGCCGCAGGCGCTTGAGGAGAAGGGCGGCTGGGCCAACCGTGACACGGCTTACCGTTTCGTCGACTACGCGAGCGATGTCTACGCCGCGCTGGGCGATCGGGTCACCCACTGGACCACCTTCAACGAACCGTTCTGCTCCTCGCTGCTCGGCTACGCGTCGGGAGCACACGCGCCGGGCCGGCAAGATGGCCGGGCCGCGGTCGCTGCGGTGCATCACCAGCACCTCGCGCACGGCCTCGTGGTGAACGCGCTGCGCTCTGCGGGTGCTCAGAACCTCGGCATCACCCTTAATCTCACCAACGCCGTGCCGCGCGACGCCGCCGACCCGGTCGACCTCGAGGCTGCCCGGCGGCTCGATTCGCTCGCTAACCGTGTCTTTCTGGACCCGCTGCTGCGTGGTTCCTACCCGGAGGACACCCTGCACGACCTTGAGCCGTTTGGACTCGCCGAGGTCATCCACGCCGACGATCTTGAGATCATCGCGGCCCCACTCGATTTTCTCGGGGTCAACCACTACCACGACGACCTCGTGAGCGGCCATGCGGATGCCTCGGCAAGCGATGGTCACGCCGGTGGCGCCGACCGGCCCGTCGGTTCGCCGTGGGTCGGATCGGAGTACATCACCTTCCCCAGTCGCGGACTGCCGCGCACCGCGATGGACTGGGAGGTCAACCCCGACGGCCTGCGCCTGCTATTGGTGCGCCTCGGCGAGGAGTACGACCGCCTGCCGCCGCTTTACGTGACCGAGAACGGTGCCGCCTACGACGACACCGTGAGCGCCGACGGCGCCGTGCACGACGCGGACCGCGCCGAGTACATCGTGGCGCACATCAACAAGGTGGGTGAGGCGATCGCGGCCGGCGCCGACGTGCGCGGGTACTTCGTCTGGTCGCTGCTCGACAACTTCGAGTGGTCGTACGGCTACGAGAAACGGTTCGGCATCGTGCGGGTCGACTACAAGACCCTCGAACGCACGGTGAAGGACAGCGGACGCATGTACGCGGCGCACGCGGGCTGACCGCCCGGCTGTCTCGCGGCACGTGTTTGAGAGGTTGGCACTGGTTTGAACACGTGCGTGCTTCCCCAACGCGTGCCACGAGCGGATGCGCGACCAGCGGCATCCGCTTCGCTGGCGGCGGGCTAGCGCAGCTGGGGAACGACCTCCGCGGCCAGAAACTCCAGGTGGTCGAGGTCGGACAGGTCCATGATCTGCAGGTAGACGCACTCGACGCCGGAGTCGGCGAGGGTGCCCAGCCGGTCGACGATCTCGGAGACCGTGCCGGCCAGGCCGTGCTCGCGCAGCTCGGCCGGCTCGCGACCGACCGCGGCAGCCCGACGGGCGAATTCGGCCTCGTCTCGGCCACCGACGGCGATCAGCGCTGCCGAATAGGTGAGCTCGGCCGGGTCGCGGTCGATGGCCTCACAGGCAGCCCGCACACCGTCGAACTTGCCGGCGATGTCGGCGAAGTCAGGAAACGGCAGGTTGAACTCGGTCGCGAAACGAGCAGCGAGTTTCGGGGTGCGCTTGGCGCCGCCACCTCCCACGATCACCGGCACTCGCACCTGTGTCGGCTTCGGCAGTGCCGGTGAATCGACGAGGGTGTAGTGCTCCCCGGCGAAGTTATACCGGTCCCCGACCGGGGTGTTCCATAGCCCGGTGATCACTTCGAGCTGTTCCTCGAGCATGCCGAATCGCTTGGCCGGAAACGGGATGCCGTAGGCGAGGTGCTCCTGCTCGAACCAGCCGGTACCGAGTCCGAGCTCGACGCGGCCGCCCGACATCTGGTCGACCTGCGCCACCTGGATCGCCAGAATGCCCGGAGGCCGGTAGGTCACCGACGAGACGAGAGTACCCAGACGGATGCGTTTCGTCTCGCGCGCCAACCCGGCCAGGGTGGTCCAGGCATCCGTCGGGCCGGGCAGGCCGTCACCGTCGCCCATGACCTGGTAGTGGTCGCTGCGGAAGAAGGCGTCGAAGCCGAGCCGCTCGGTGGCCTGCGCGACGGCGAGGACGTCGTCGTAGGTGGCACCCTGCTGGGGTTCGGTGAAAATGCGAAATCTCATGGGTTCTCCTCGGATCAAGCGGATGCGGGCGGGTCGTGGCACGTGTTTAGGAAGTTGGCACTGGTTTGAACCCGTGCCAGTTTCTCAAACGAGTGCCACGAGGTGGATTGAGTCAGCGTCAAGCGTCACGGGCGAGAAATTCGACGTCGGGCACCGGCTCGAAGCGGGCGCGCATCACGGCCAGGGCCTCGGGGTTCTGGTCGATCAGCACGAAGCGGCGGCCGAGCGCGGCCGCGACCGCGCCGGTGGTGCCGCTGCCCGCGAAAAAGTCGAGCACCCAGTCGCCCTCACGGCTCGACGCCTGAATGATGCGGCGCAGGATTCCGATCGGTTTCTGGGTGGGGTAGCCGGTTTTCTCCTTGCCGGTGGGCGAGACGATGGTGTGCCACCAGACATCCGTCGGCAGTTTGCCCTTGGCGACCTTTTCGGGCGTGACCAGGCCGGGAGCCATATATGGCTCGCGATCGACGGTGGTCGAGTCGAAGTAGTACCGGGCCGGGTTCTTCACATAGACCAGAATCGTGTCGTGTTTGGTGGGCCACTTGTTCTTGGACTTCGCGCCGTAGTCGTAGGCCCAGATGAGTTCGTTGAGAAAGCATTCCCGGCCGAACAGGGCGTCGAGCAGCACCTTGGCGTAGTGCGCCTCGCGGTAATCGAGGTGCAGGTAGAGCGTGCCGTCGTCAGCGAGCAGCCGCCAGGCCTCGATCAGGCGCGGCTCGAGAAAGGCCCAGTAGTCTTCGAACTGGTCGTCGTAGCCGAGCAGATCACCCTTGATGCGTTCGTAACGTTGCCCCTTGAATCCGGTGATCGTTCCGGCCGCGTGTGAGCCGTCCACGGCGACCGACCGCACCGAGGTGGTGCTCTGCCGCTTCTGCGAACGACCCGTGTTGAATGGCGGGTCGAGGTAGATCAGGGTGAAGGCACCATCGGGTAGGCCGGGCAGCACCTCGAGGTTGTCGGCGTGGATGACACGGCTCGGGCTGGTCGGGGTCCACGCAGAAGGCATTTGTCCATTCTTTCAGCCTGCGCGCCGGCAATCGGCTTAGTCTGTCGGGATGACTGCTGAATCGATGACCATCCACTCGCAGAATCTGGCGGAAGCCGGCACACTCGAGGTGCGCCACGACCCCGAACAGAGCCGCTACACGGTGTTGCTCGATGGCGAACCGGTCGGCGTGGCCGACTACATCACCACGACGGCCGCGGTGCATTTCACCCACACCGAGGTCAATCCGGCCAAGCGTACCCACGGTTTGGCGAGCATTCTGGTCGAGCAGGCGCTCGACGACGTGCGGGTGCGCACCGACCTGGCCATCGTGCCGGACTGCTCCTATGTGGCGCACTGGATTGACACGCACGCCGAGTACCAGGACCTGCTGACCCGCGGGCGTTGATACGTAAGCGGATGCCGGTGGCCCGGCCGGCGGCATGCGCTCGCCGCCGTTAGGGAACCCGGGTCAGCCACTCCTCGGTGCTGAACTTGTTCGCGACGAGCTCGGTGGCCTTGGCGTATTCCTCGGCGGTGACGTCACCCTCGGTGGCACCGTAGAGGCCGACGAAGGTCTCCTTCATGCGGTCGATGATCGCGGCACGGCTCAGGCCGGTCTGGCGGCGCAGGGGATCGACGCGCTTGGCCGCGCTCGTGATGCCCTTGTCGCTGAGTTTCTCCCGGCCGATGCGCAGCACCTGCACCATTTTTTCGCCGTCCATGTCGTAGCTCATCGTGACGTGGTGCAGCACGGCGCCGCTGCCGAGGCGTTTCTGGGCGGCCCCACCGATCTTGCCGGTCGGGCTCGTGATGTCGTTGAGCGGCTGGTAGTACGCGTCGATGCCGAGCGATTTGAGCGCGGTGATGACCCACTCGTCGAGATACGCGTAGGAGTCGGCGAAACTCATGCCCTGCACGAGATCGGTCGGCGCGTAGATGGAATAGGTGATGACCGAGCCGGCCTCCATGAACATGGCACCGCCGCCGCTGATGCGTCGCACAACGGTGAAGCCAAACTTGGCGGCATTCTCCGGGTCGACCTCGTTCTTGAGCGACTGAAAGCTGCCGATGACGACGGCCGGTTCGTTCCACTCCCAGATGCGCAGCGTGGGCTGTCGGCGCCCCTCACCGACCTCGGTCGCGAGCACCTCGTCGAGGGCCATCTGCAGCACGGGGGCGACGGGCTTCTGCGAGTGGATGATCTGCCAGTCGTAGTCCCGCCACGTGCTCGCCTGGGACAGCGAACGGCGAATCGCCACGGCGACGGCCTCCGGCGAGAATCCGAGCAGAATGGCGCCGCTCGGCAGCGCGCCACGCACGGCGGCGGCGATCGTGGCCGCCGAGCTGCCGGCGGGCAGGCCGGTCACCGCTGCATTGATGTCTTCGAGGGCATCGTCGGGTTCGAGAAAAAAGTCACCGGCCAGACGAAAGTTGGCGATGACATCGTCGACGACATCGAGATCTACGACGACCAGTTTGCCGCCCGGAACCTTATATTCACCATGCATGGTTTCAGCCTACGGTGATAAATCGTTCGTCGAGCCAGGCCACGAGGTCGCCGATCACCTCGGAGCGGTTGGTCTCGTTGAAGACTTCGTGCCGCGCGCCCGGATACACGATCAGGCGCACGTCGCGCAGCCCGGACCGCTTGACGTAGGCGTTGACCAGTCTGAGCGCGCTGCGTTCGCCGCCGACGGTGTCGTCACCGCCGACCAGCACGAGCATCGGCAGGTCAGTCGGCAGGTCGCGAGCCGGCCGACCGAACAGGCGGGCGGCCTCTCGAATGCCGAACAGCTTGGCCAGCGGCGTCGCAGTGGTCAGCGGGTCGGCGACGAACGCCTGGGCTACCGCCGGATCGCGGCTGAGCCACTCGACCCCGGTGGTGCCGAGCGTTTTGTGTTTGCGGTTCAGATCGCCACCGTCAAGGTATCCGGGCCAGCGATAGGCGGTGCCTGAGAGAACGATGGCGTCGTACTCGGCGGCGTGCTCGTTCACGATCATCTGTACCATGAACGATCCCCAGCTGTGCCCGAGCAGCACGAGCGGCAGAGTCGGGTTTTCCGAGCGGATGATTCCGCTCAGCTGATGCACGCCCGCCACCGCCGCGCGCAGCCCGCCCGCGCCGAGTCGCCCGAGCAGTGTGTGGTCGCCGCCGTGCTGGGCGAGTCCGGTCTGGCCGTGACCGAGGTGGTCGTCGGCGTACACCGTATAGCCGGCCCGGTTGAGGTCGGCGGCGAGCGTGGCATAGCGCTGGGCGTGTTCACCGACGCCGTGCGCGAGCTGGATGACGGCGCGCGGGGCGTCGACCGACCAGACGTAATAGGTAATGAGCCGGCCATGGGCATCCGTATATGTGGGCACGAGGCCAGTCTGCCCTGTTGCGGTGGGCTTCAGGCTGCCAATGTACTTAGCAAGGCTAATTTGCTATGCTAAGGATCTATGGAATCGCGAACACACCCCAAAACTGCCGCCCTCGGCGTCATCAAGGCGCAGCCGCCGGTCGGCGCACCGCAAGCGGCGGCAGCACACCCTACAGCCGCACCCAACACCGCCGAACTCAGCCACGAATTTCGACTCGCCAACGGCCGCCTGGCCCGCCGCCTGCGCCAGGAGAAGGCCGAGAACGAGCTCGGAAGTGGCCAGTTCTCCGCGCTCGGCGTGCTTCACGTGCACGGACCGTTGACGCTCACCGAACTCAGCGAGTTCGAACGCGTCACCCCGCCGTCGATGACCCGCACGGTGAAATGCCTCGTTGATGCCGGTCTCGTGGCCCGCACCGATTCCACACTCGATGGCCGCAAGATCGTGCTGAGCACAACGGACGCCGCGAGCGAAATGATGACCGAAACGCGCAAGCGTCGAGATGCCTGGCTGGTGCAACGCGTCGCCCAGCTCAGTCCCGCACAGCGCAGCACCCTCGCCGACGCGACCTTGATCATGAAGGAGCTCGCCGACAGTTGAGCGCCATGTTTCGCTCGCTGAGCGTCGTCAATTACCGCATCTGGTTCGCCGGGGCTTTGGTGTCGAACATCGGCACCTGGATGCAGCGCACCGCGCAGGACTGGATCGTGCTGACCCAGCTCACCAACTACGACGCCACGGCGGTCGGCATCACCATGGCGCTGCAGCTTGGCCCGCAGCTCGTGCTGATGCCCTGGTCCGGCCTCATCGCCGATCGGTTCAACCGGCGCAAGCTGCTCATTCTCACCCAGACCCTGATGGGCCTATTGGCGCTCGGCCTCGGCATTCTGACTGTGCTCGAGGTCGCCCAGCTCTGGCACGTCTATCTGTTCGCGCTCGGCCTCGGCGTTGTCGCGGCGATCGACGCGCCGGCCCGCCAGACGTTCGTCTCCGAACTCGTCGCCGAAGACCAGCTGTCGAACGCGGTGGCACTCAACTCGGCGTCGTTCCACGGTGCACGTCTGATCGGCCCGGCCGCGGCCGGCCTGCTCACGGTCGCCGTCGGCGCCGGCTGGGTCTTCATGATCAACGCGGTCACCTTTGCTGCGACGGTCTTCGCCATGACCCTGCTGCGCACCCACCAACTGCGCCGCCAACCAAAGGCGTCACGGGAGCGCGGACAGCTGCTGGCCGGCTTCCGTTACGTGCGTGGCCGTTCCGACATCGTCGTCGTCATGATCGCGGTCTTTCTGATCGGAACCTTCGGCCTCAACTTCGCCATCTTCACGTCCACCATGGCCACCATCGAATTCGGTAAGGGGGCCGCAGAGTTCGGCCTGCTCAGCTCGATCATGGCCATCGGCGCCGTCATCGGCGCGCTGCTCGCTGCCCGCCGCAGCCGCGCCCGCCTGCGACTCATCGTGCTCGGCGCCGGCCTGTTCGGCCTGGCCTGCGCGCTGTCCGCAATCATGCCGACATATACAACTTTCGCCATATCTCTCACCCTGGTTGGCTTGTCGTCGCTCACGCTCATGACCACGGCGAACGCCTACGTGCAGACCACGACCCGGCCCGAGATGCGCGGCCGCGTGATGGCGCTGTACATGGCTATCTTCGTCGGCGGCACTCCCCTCGGCGCGCCGCTCGTTGGCTGGGTAGCGGATGCCTTCGGCCCCCGCTGGGCGCTCGGCCTCGCCGCGGTCTCCGGCCTGCTGGCTGCGGCCGTCGTGCTGTTCTGGATGGTGCGGTATCGTCGGCTGCGGGTGCACGTGCATCCGTTCTCGTCACCCCGGGTGCGCGTGCTTCACGCTGGCGACGGGCGCGATGTGCCGCTCGCGACGCCGAGTCGCCGGGGCGGGACCGCCGTGCTCGAGCGCGAGGAGCCCGAGCCGGATCGCGATGGGGACACCACGCTGGACCCGGATCGCGATGGGGACACCGCGCTGGACCCGGATCGCGAAACTGCCGCCGAACGCAACCGCGAGACCGCCACCCGCGAGATCGCGATCGTCGAGGCCACCGCCCCGCGCTGAGTTCGGGTGCTCAGTGGACAATTTCGAGGGGTGCGGCGCGATCGACACCCCTCGAAGTTGTCCACTGAGGGCCAGCGTGGGACGAGCTAGGGTCGAAGGGCAGACCCTCTTCGAACACCAGGCAGGCCATGACCACTCTCACCACCCGAACGCGCGCATGAAGGCCACCATTGCCCTCATCGTCGCCACCCTGCTCTGGGCCGGCAACTACATCGTCGGCGGAATCGCCGTGCAGACCCTCTCCCCCGTTGAGCTAACCTGGCTGCGCTGGCTGCTCGCCTGCATTCCGCTGCTGATCCTCGCCCAAGTGGTCGAGCGCCCGAACTGGGCCCGGGTGCTGCGCCACTGGCCCCGGCTGCTGCTGCTCGCGGCCCTCGGCGTTGGCGGCTACAACCTGCTGCTCTACACCGCCCTGCAGTACACGACGCCGCAATCCGCGTCGCTCATCAACGCCGCGAATCCGGCCGTGATGGTGGTGCTCGCGGCGGTTCTGCTGCGCGAACGCATCGGCTGGCGAGGTATTGCCGGGCTGGCGCTGGGGCTGGTGGGAGTGGTGCTGATCATCACCAACGGTGCGATCGCATCCGTTTTCACGCGCACACCCAACGCGGGCGACCTGCTCATGGTTGGCGCGATCGTGGTGTGGAGCCTCTATACGATCGTCGGTCGCGGGCTGCCAGTGCCGCCGATCACGGCCACGGCCCTGCAAGGCACCTTCGTCGCGGTGCTGCTCGCGCCGGTCGCCTTGCTCGGTGGGGTGCGCTGGCCAGCGGATGCCGCCATCGGCTGGGCCGTGATCTTCATCGCGATTTTTCCCTCGATCGGCTCCTACGTGCTGTGGAACGCTGCGCTCAAGAGCATTCCACCGGGTCGGGCCGGCCTGTTTCTCAACCTGATCACGGTGTTCACGGTGGTCATCGCCGTCGTGCTCGGCGCCCAGCTGACCACGCCGCAGCTCGTCGGCGGCGTGATCGTGTTCGCGGGTGTGGCGCTGAGCACGCTGCGGCCGTCCCGTCCGCTGGCGCCCCAGCCCGTGCTCGACACCGCTAGGCGAGGGCTTTAACCGGGACGGGGCCTGGGCCCCGTCCCGAGAGAGCGGGGCAAAGTAGGCTCGGGAGATGAACTCACTGCTGGTCAGCCTGCCCGACTCCGTACTGCGCGAGGCGGTCGGGGAACTGCCCGACGGCGTTGAGGTAGTGGAGTGGGCGCTCGACGGTCCGTCGCCACGACCCCGGTTCGACCTCGTTGTCACGCCGTACATGGGTAAGACCGACCGGCTCGCGCATCTCGCCGGCGTCGATGCCGGTTTGGTGCAGAGCCAGTCCATCGGCTACGACGGCGTCGACCGGGTACTGCCTGCCGGGCACGTGTTCGCGAACGCCGCGAGCGTGCATGAAACCTCCACCGCCGAACTCACCCTCGCCCTCATCCTGGCCTCGCAGCGCGGCATTCCCGATTTCGTGCGCGCCGCGGACGCCGGCGAGTGGGCACCCGCGCAGCACGCCAGCCTCGCCGACCGCACCGTGCTGCTGCTCGGCTACGGCGGTGTCGGCCACGCTATCGAGAGTCGGCTGCTCGCCTTCGAAACCACGGTGATCCGCGTCGCCCGCACGGCTCGCAGTGACGAGCGCGGCAATATCTACGGCTTCGAGTCCCTGCCCGAACTCCTGCCCCAGGCCGATATTGTGGTCGTCGGTGTTCCGCTCACGGCCGAGACGACGAACCTGGTTGACGATGCATTCCTGGCCCAAATGCGTGACGGAAGCCTGCTCGTGAACATCGCTCGTGGTGCGGTCGCCGACACGGAAGCGCTGCTCGCGCATGCGAGCAGCGGCCGCCTCAGGCTCGCCCTCGACGTGACCAGCCCCGAACCGCTGCCGGAGGGGCATCCGCTCTTCGCACTGCCGAACGTGCTCATCACCCCGCACGTCGGCGGCGCGTCGAGCGCCATGCTGCCGCGCATGGCTCGCCTGGTGCGCGCGCAAATCGAGCGAATGCTGCGCGGCGAGAGCCCGCTCAACGTCGTGTTGACGAGTTAGCCGCCACTCAGCCGGCGACGGCCGCGTTAGCCGCTTCCTGCGCGGTGCGCAACGCCTCATCGACGGGAATGCGGCCGAGGAACATCTCGGCGAAGGTCGACTCGAACGCGTCGGAGGCCTCGGCCCACTTCGCGCCCTGCGGCGCCTGCACACTGCCGTTGGCGAGCACGTCGATGAACGCGTTCACGTCGATGCCCTGCTCCTGCCACGACGCGACATAGCTGGCCTGCGCACCGATGACGGCCGGCGACGCCGAGCCGTCGGCGCCGATCGCCGCACTGCCCTCGGTACTGCCGAGCCACTCCAGCAGTTTTTGGGTTTGTTCCGGATGCTTCGAGTCGGCATTGCCGGCGGCCACGACGCCGTTGGTGACGCTGATCGCCCCGGACGGTCCAGACGGAATCGCGGCCACACCCCAGTCGAAGCCGGCCCCCTCGTTCACGTTGCTGAGGTTGTAGACGCCGCTCTGGAACAGGGCCATCTTGCCCTGCAGAAACTGGTCGAGTGCGAAGTCGCCGTTGAGGTTGGTGTCGGCGGCCGACGGAGCCACGTGGTACTTGTTCATCAGGTCGATCACGTACTGAAAGGCCGCGGCGCCTTCGGCGGTGTCGAACACGAACTCGTCGCCGTCTTGCAACGCTGACCCGTTCGAGCCGAGATAGTTGAGGTAGATGGCGTTGAGGTCGTTGGCCGCGTTGTAGCCGTACTGCACGATCTGCGCGGGGTCGAAGGCCGCGCTGTCGGCGGTGTTGCCGTTGGCGTCGACGGTGAGTTTCTGCAACACCGGCAGCAGGGTGTCCTCGCCGGCGGCGGGATCCCAATGCAGTTCACCGACGGTGGCCGGGTCGATGCCGGCCGCCGACAGGAGTTCTTCGTTGTAATACAGCCCGATGCCGGGGTCGGCGAGCTGGGGCACTCCCCAGAGCGCGCCGTTCAGGGTGTACTGACCGATGACGCTGGGCTGCCAGTTGGTCTGCGCGGCCTCGCCCAGGGCATCCGTTACATTCACGAGGTTGCCGTTGACGGCATAGTCGGCGAAGTTGCCGGCGTTCACCCAAAACACGTCGTCGGCGGTCTCGCCGGCCACGTCAACGCGCAGTTTGGTGAAGTAGTCGGCCCACGGCACGACGTTCACCGCCACGTCGATGCCCGGGTTGGCTTCTTCGAACGCCGCGAACGACGTTTCGTAGGACTGCGCGACCTGCTCGTCCCAGACGCGCAGGGTGAGCGTGGTGTCGGAGCCGGTTTGCGGTGTCAGCGCGAGCGCGGTGGCCACGCCGCCGATGGTGACAACGGATGCGACGGTGACGATGGCGATAATGGTCGAGCGTTTGGCGATGGGGTCCCCTTGGGTCTGTTGGAGGCTACCAGCCGCCAGCCAGGTCACGGCTTCTGTGACGCCCCAAGATGTTCGCCGAAGAACGCCTCGATACGCGTCCACGCGTCGGCGGCGGCCACCGGGTCGGGACCGGCACCGAGAATGCGCTTCAGCATCGGGCGCAGCATCCGCGGCCCGGTCTCGGCATCGTTGAGAAAGGCGTGGCCGGCACCCGGGTATTCCTTGACGTCGTGCTCGATGCCCAGCCCCGCCAGGGATGAATCGAGGGCGGCTGCCGCGCCGACCAGAGAGCGGTCCGCGCCGCCGAAGCTGCCGACGATCGGGCAGGCGCCGAGCAGGTGATCGTCGAGATCCTTCGGGAGCCGACCATAGTTGACCGAGGAGACGTCGAAGCCGCGCGTCGCCGTGGCGAGGGCGAACCCGCCACCCATGCAGAAACCGAGAACACCGATGCGTCCGGTGCAGTCGCCGCGTTCACTCAAAAACACGCGCGCCGACTCGATGTCGACGAAAGCCCGGCCGGCACCGGCCGACAGGGCACGAAAGGTGCCGACGAGGCACTTGCGGGTTCCTCCCTCGGTGAAGAGGTCGGGCATCAGTGCCAGGTAGCCGGCCTCGGCCATTCTGACGGCCTGGCGGCGCATCACGTCGGTAAGGCCGAACGCCTCGTGCACGAGCACGACGCCGGGCCAGGGGCCGTCGCCGGCCGGGATCGCGAGCACGGCCTTCAGGCCGGCGCTGCCACCCGGCCCGTCGGGCAGTTTCAAGTCGATGAGCTGGGGTGCAGCGGTCATGGTCTCTCCCGGGTTGGCTGAAACTGTATCCGCAATCCGCGAGAAAATCGTGTATTCTGTGGTCAGACCACACGAGATCAAGAGGACAGCATGACCGAAATCACCCCGCGCGCCTGGCAGATCGTGCTCGACGCCGTGGAACTCGACCTGCTCGAGGGTCGCCTGAGCCCGGGCGATCACCTCCCGCCAGAGCGCACCCTGGCAGCAGATCTCGGCGTCGGCCGATCCAGCGTGCGCGAAGCGCTGCGGGTGCTCGAGGTTCTCGGGCTCATTCGCACCGCCGTCGGTTCGGGGCCCTCAGCCGGCGCGATCATCGTCGCCCGTCCCGGCGGCGGCATGTCGGCGCTCATGCGCCTGCAGGTCGCAGCCCAGGGCTTTGAGGTGGCCGACGTCGTCAAGACCCGCCTCATCCTGGAGGGATCAATCGTCTCCGAACTGGCCGAGGCCCAGGTCGACCTCACCGAATCAGCGCAAATCCTCACCGCGATGGAAAACGAGACCCTCACCGAAGCCGAGTTCCTCGCCCTCGACACCCAGTTCCACCTCTCGCTTGCCGAAGCGAACGGCAACCAGGTCATCACGGCGACCATGGCCGGCCTCCGCAGCGCAATTGAGGGGTACGCACGGGCGGGCGCGGCGGGCCTCGCGAGCTGGCCGGCAACATCCGCTCGTCTCAGGCTCGAGCATCGCGGCATTCTCAATGCCGTTCTGGCCGGTCAAGCGGATGCCGCCCGCCTCGCGGTGCACGCCCACATCTCGGGGTACTACGCCGAGACCCATCTCACTTCCACCACTGCCAGCCCCACGACACGATAGGACGACCATGGTTCAACGACGTATCCCCAGGATCAAAGACCTGGCACCGCTGATGAAGTTCAAGGCTCCGGAGCTCAACGCGAAGAAGCGCCGCCTCGACGCGGCCCTCACGATCGCCGACCTGCGTGCGATCGCCAAAAGGCGCACGCCGAAGGCCGCCTTCGACTACACCGAGGGTGCCGCGGAGGCCGAGATCTCACTCGGCCGGGCCCGCCAGGGTTTCGAAGACATTGAGTTTCATCCGGCCATTCTGCGCGACGTGTCGACCGTGTCCACCAGCTGGGACGTGCTCGGTGCCCCCGTTTCGCAGCCGTTCGGCATCGCGCCCACCGGCTTCACCCGCATGATGCAGACCGAGGGTGAAATCGCCGGGGCGCGCGCCGCCGGGCGGGCCGGCATTCCGTTCGCTCTGTCAACCATGGGCACGACGTCGATCGAAGACGTCAAGGCCGCCAACCCCACCGGCCGAAACTGGTTTCAGCTGTACATGTGGAAGGACCGCGACCGGTCGATGGCCCTGGTCGAGCGAGCCAAAAAGGCCGGGTTCGACACCCTGCTCGTCACGGTCGATGTGCCGGTGGCCGGCGCCCGACTGCGCGACAAGCGCAACGGCTTCTCGATTCCACCAGCGCTCACCCTCGGCACGGTCATCAACGCCATCCCGCGACCGGAATGGTGGATCAACTTTCTCACCACCGAACCGCTCTCCTTTGCGAGCCTCGACCGGTCCAGCGGCACCATCGGCGAACTGATCGACTCCATGTTCGATGCGACCGTGACCTTCGACGATCTGGCTTGGATCAAGGCCCAGTGGCCCGGAAAAATCGTGGTCAAGGGAGTGCAGAACGTGGACGATGCCAAGCGCCTCGTCGACCTCGGCGTTGACGGCATCACCCTCTCGAACCACGGCGGTCGCCAGCTCGACCGTGCACCGATTCCGTTCCACCTGCTGCCGCAGGTCGCCCGCGAGGTCGGTGCCCACACCGAGGTGCACCTCGACACGGGCATCATGAGCGGTGCCGACATCGTCGCCTCCGTCGCGCTCGGCGCCCGCTACACGATGATCGGCCGCGCCTACCTTTACGGCCTCATGGCCGGCGGTGAAGCGGGCGTCGACCGCACCATTGCGATCCTCTCGGAGCAGATCACGCGCACCATGCGCCTGCTCGGCGTGAACGCACTCGAGGAGTTGAACCCGGGCCACGTGACCCAACTGTCCCGGCTGCAGCCGGTGGCGTCGCCCCTGGTCGCCGCCGCCGCGGCTGCTCCGGTGCGCAAGGCTCCCGTGCGGAAGCCGGCCGTGCGCAAGGAGTCGGTGAGTGCATCCGCTGTCGTCACGACCACGCCGGTGAAGCCTGCGCCACGGAAGACGGTCTCGTAAGTCGCAGACAGTCGGCGGCGAGCTACGAACGCGTGACGCGATGCGCCGCGATCCGCTTTTCAGATTCGTCGAGGTCGACGACCCCTTCGGCGACGCCAATCACGAAATCGAAACCCTCATCGGTGGTGAAATCGTGGGCATACCCGTTGATCCAGAGAAAGAGCACCATGAGGGTCCAGCCGGTGCGCTTGTTTCCATCGACCAGCGGATGATTGCGCACGAGAGATTCGAGAAGGGCCGCGGCCTTTCGATCAAAGGTCGCGTAGGCATCCGTTCCGAACATGGACGCCGACGGCCGGGCGAGTGCAGACGCGAGCAGGCCAGCGTCCCGCACGTAGAAGCCGTAGCGCTCGGTCACCTGCAGCGCATCGGCGACCTCCAGGTACTGGGTCACGCGTCTTCGAGGCGCTGCAGCAACTCGGCGTCGTGGGTGAGCACGAATTGCAGGCCGGATTCGATTTCGTTGCGCCGCGAATAACGGTCGACAATCAGGGTTGCGCCCTGAAGGAGCAGCGCGTGCTTCGACACGTGTTGCGCCGTCGCGAGTGCCTCAAGTTGACGGTCGAGTTCCTCCGGGATGCGCACGTTGATAGCCATACCAAAATGGTACTGCCGCTCCATGCCGGCAACAAGGCCTAGCCGAGGTGTTCGCGGAACGCACGCAGGGCGAGAGCATCGTCTTCCCAGGCGCCGCCCTCGTGGCCGTTGTACGGCCAGACGGTGATCTGCTTTGGGCCGGCATAGTTGTTGTAGGCCGCGAACACCGTCGACGGCGGGCAGATCGGGTCCATCAGGGCGGCCGTCATGGTCACCGGCGCCGTCGCACGCTTGGCGAAGTTGACGCCATCGAAGTAGGCGAGCACGTCGTGCACCCGCGCCACCTTGAGCCGGTTGGTGGCGAGGTACTGGCCGAGCTCCCGATACGGCAGCGCGTCGGTGATGACGGATGCCCGCGGAAAGTCACACAGAAACGGTACGCGCGCGACGACCGCGGCGAGGTCGGGCACGAGCCCAGCCACGGCGAGCGCGATACCGCCGCCCTGGCTGGTGCCGACCAGGCCCACCCGGGTTTCATCGACGAGCGCCAGGCTGCGGGCCGCCGCGACGGCGCGCACGGCGTCGGTGAAAACGCGGCGGTAATAGTAGGTCTCACGCGAGTCGATGCCGCGCGTCATGAAACCGGGTACCTGCGGGCCGCTCCCGGCGTCGTCGACCGTGTCGCCCGTGCTACCGCCCCAGCCCTGCCCGCGCAGGTCCATCTCGAAATGCGCGAACCCGGCGGATGCCCACAGTAGGTTCTCGAAGCTCTGCCCGCGTCCCCGGCCGTAACCGTGAAACTGCACGACGGTCGGCAGCGGGCGACGCGCGCCGGCGGGCACTCGCAGCCAGGCCTTGATCGGCTGCCCACCGAACCCGGGGAAAGTCACGTCGAAGACTTCGAGCGTTTCCAGACCGGCGTCGACCTTCGTGTCGGTGACATCAAGCGGATGCCGATCGGCCTCGGCGAGCGTCTCAGCCCAGAAGGCATCGAAGTCGGCCGGGTCGGCCTGGCCACTGCGATAGGCGCGGAGTTCGGCTTCGGGCAGGTCGGTGTACATGCCCTTCAGCCTATTGCCGCCACAGCGTGGAGCCGGGCCGTCACGCGGGGGCATCCGCTTTCGGCAGCACGCACGCGCTGCTACTGGCGGCCGGCGCGCGATGGCGCCCCAAACTCGGATGCGCGCCACGGTAACCGTAGTAGCGCGCACCCAGATCGGGCGCGGTCATGCGTTCTGCCCGGGAGCGCGCCTACTTCGCAGCCGCGAGGTCGGCCAGCACGAGGCGCAGTTGCTCGACGGCCCAGTCCACGTCCTCGGCGGAGACGACGATCGGCGGTGCCAAGCGGATGGTCGACCCGTGCGTGTCCTTGGCGAGCACGCCACGGGCGAGGAGGGCCTCGCAGACGACGCGGCCCGGAGCGAGCGACGGATCGATGTCGATGCCGGCCCAGAGGCCGACGCCGCGCACTTCGATCACGCCGTGCCCGATGAGCTCGGCGAGGCCCGCGTGCAGGCGCGCGCCGAGTTCGGTCGCGCGCTGCTGGTATTCGCCGGTGGCCAGCATCTTCACGACGGCCAGGCCGACGGCTGCGGCGAGCGGGTTGCCGCCGAAGGTGGAGCCGTGCTCGCCCGGGTGCAGCACACCGAGAATGTCGGTGTTGCCGACGACGGCCGAGACGGGAACGATGCCGCCGCCGAGGGCCTTGCCGAGCAGGTAGAGGTCGGGCACGACGCCCACGAGGTCGCAGGCGAAGGTCGAGCCGGTGCGGCCGAGGCCCGACTGAATCTCGTCGGCGATGAACAATACGTTGTGGCGCGTGGTGATCTCGCGTACGGCGGGCAGGTAGGCCGCCGGCGGCACGACGATGCCGGCCTCACCCTGGATCGGTTCGAGCAGCACGGCCACCGTGTTCTCGTCGATCGCGGCCTCGAGCGCGGCGGCATCGCCGTAGGGAACAGTGCGAAAACCGGGCGTGAACGGGCCGAAACCGGCGCGGGCCGACTCGTCGTCGGAGAAGCTGATGATGGTGGTGGTGCGGCCGTGAAAGTTGCCGGCTGCCACGATGATGTTGGCCTGGTCGGGCGCGACGCCCTTGACCCGGTAGCCCCAGGCGCGGGCAACCTTGATGCCGGATTCGACGGCTTCGGCGCCGGTGTTCATGGGCAGAACCATGTCTTTGCCGGCCAGTTCGGCGAGCGCGGTCACGAACGGGCCGAGCTGGTCGTTGTAAAACGCACGACTGGTGAGGGTGATACGACCGAGCTGGGCACGAGCAGCGTCGAGCAGCACCCGGTTGGAGTGGCCGAAGTTCACGGCGGAGTAGGCGGCGAGGCAGTCCAGGTAGCGGTGACCCGCGACATCCGTTACCCAGGCGCCGTCACCGGACGCGACGACGACCTCGAGCGGGTGGTAGTTGTGTGCGGCGTGCGCGCTTTCCTCGGCAATGAGTGCGGTAGCTGCAGGCGAAACGGATGCTGCGGGTGTGTCTGTCAGATTCGTCGTCATGTCGTGCTCCTTCAGGTTGGGCGCGGTCATCGGCGCAGCTCGAGCGTGCAGCACTTGACGCCGCCGCCGCCGAGCAGCAACTCGGAGAGGTCGACGCCGATCGGGTTGTAGCCGCGGGCACGCAGCTGGCGTTCGAAGTCTTTGGCGCGGGCGGCGATGACGACGTTGTAGCCGTCGGAGTAGGAGTTAAGGCCGAGAATGGAGGCGTCTTCTTCGGTGACGATGATGGCGTCGGGGTAGCGCTCCTGCAGAATGGCGAGGCTCGGCGCGTCGAAGGCGCTCGGCAGGTAGGCGATGTTCGTGTCATCGAGCACGGCCACGGCGGTGTCGAGGTGGTAGAAACTCGGGTTGATCAGGCGCAGGGTGATCACCGGGCGGCCGGCGATATTCGAAAGTTCAGCGTGGCTGTTCGAGTCGCTGCGAAAGCCGGTGCCGGCCAGAATGACGTCGCCGACCAGCAGAAAATCGCCCTCGCCCTCGTTGGTCTCCACGGGTACACGCACGTCGAAGCCGTTGGCGCCGAACCAGTCCATGTAGGCGGGGCCTTCGGGCTGGCGCTGCACGTGGGTGAATTTGGCTCCGTAGGCCTGGTTATCGATGACGAAACCGCCGTTGGCCGCGTAGACCATGTCGGGCAGGCCGTCAATCGGGTCGATCAGGTGCACATCGAAGCCGAGGCCGATGTAGGCGTCATAGAGGGTCTGCCACTGCTTCACGGCGAGCGAGGTGTCGGTGGGCAGCGCCGGGTCCATCCACGGGTTGATGCGGTAGACCACGGTGAAGAACTGCGGCTTGCACATAAGAATGGTGCGCTTGGTGGCGATGCGCACGGGAACGGCGGGCTCTTCGGCCAGAACGGGGGTGGCTGAGTTGATCGACATGAGGCTCCTTCGGGGATCCGCGGGCCTTCGGGCCGACGGGACTCGGGGTGGATGGCGGACCAGGTCGCTCACGAGAGCCCGGCTCGACCACACTTGATCGTTCCGGGACGCCACTCTCAGTCTCACACAGCATGATTCAACGTTTCACGCTGATCTGCGCAAGAAATCTTCGAGAATTGCCACTGTGACGCACAGTTTGCGCAGTGCCGTCACTTAGACTCGCCCCATGGATAACCTCGACCACAGCATTCTCGATCTGCTGCGCCAGAACGCGCGCGCCGGCTATGGTGACATCGGCTCGGTGGTGGGACTGTCGGCATCCGCCGTGAAACGCCGCGTCGACCGCCTGGTGGCCGACAAGGTGATTCGCAGCTTTACGATTCAGGTCGACCCGGCGGTCGACGGTATGAGCACGGAAGCCTATGTTGAGCTGTTCTGCCGGGGCACCGTCGCGCCCGACGAATTACTGCGCATACTCTCCGGCGTGCCGGAGGTCGTCGACGCGGGAACCGTCACCGGCAGCGCCGACGCCATGGTGCACATTCGAGCCCGGGACATTCCGGGGCTCGAGGCGGCGCTGGAAAAGGTGCGCCTGGCACCCAACGTCGATCACACTCGGAGTGCGATCGTGCTGTCGCGCCTCATCCATCGCTCAATCGAGTAGCAACACCTCACCCGCTTTCGCGAGCCAGGTTCTAAGGGACCGGCTTTTGACGCACCGGCGAGATCAGGTGCAGCAGGGTGACCGCGGCAATTGACCCAGCGCAGAGGATGCCGGCCAGCACGACGATCTGAAACCTCCCGGCCTCCAGTGGCGAGGCTCCACCGAAAATCGCGCCGACGAACGCTCCCGGCAACGTGACCAGCCCCGTGGTCTTGGTCTGGTCGGTGGACGGAATGATGGCGAAGTAGACGGCCTGCCTGGCCAGATCGCGCGTGGATTGCCGCGGCGTGGCCCCGAGCGCAAGCCAGCCCTCTACTTCGTCCCAGTGATCGCCGACCGCCTCGGAGAAGCGGCGACCACCGAGCGTCGCGATCGACATGGCATTGCCGATGATGATGCCGCCGATCGCGAGCACGTAGCGTGGTGAGAATTCGATCGCTCCGGTCGTGAACACGATGGCGAGAGTGACGCTCACACCGAGAGCCATCGCCGCAGCCACGCGAAACAGGTGCGCGCGACTGAAGCCGATACGGCGGGTGACAGTACCGACGGCCGCCGCGAACATGACGAGCAATCCGACGCCGACCCAGAGCGGTTCATTGATGATGCCGCTGAGAATGAGACTGATCGCGGCCAGTTGCAGGGTCCCACGCAACAGGGCGAGCGCCGGCGCGAACGGATGCTGGGTGCGATAGACCCGCAGCACCGTCGCGACCACCGCGAGCAGCAACAGAACGCCGACCAAGGTCGGCACCAGCCCGGCGAGCTCGGCGGGGAGATCGGCCGGAAAGGTCATGCCCCGAGCCTACGCGGCCCCGCGAAAGCGGGGAAACGGTTGCTTCGGTGATGTTGAAGCAACCATTCACCCGCTCTCGGAAAACATCCCTCGGGAACGTACCGTGGGTATGGTGTTGCGGCATTCGTTGTAGCGAGGCAAAATTGCTCATAACGTTGAACGGAGGGTCCCGTGCCCGCTTCCTTTATTGCCATTGATTCACACTCGAGCACGCCGCCGTTTGAACAGTTGCGCAGCCAGGTCATTGCGGCCGTGCGCTCCGGTGAGCTGGAGCACGATACTCGCCTGCCGACCGTGCGGGCCCTCGCCGCTGAGCTCGGTCTGGCCACGAACACGGTCGCCCGGGCCTATCGCGAACTCGAGCGTGACAGCGTGATTGAAACGCGCGGTCGGTTCGGTTCATTCATCGCACCCAACGGTGATGCGGCCGAGCGGCACGCCCAGGCAGCGGCCGACGCATTCGCTGCCCGCATCGAGCAACTCGGCGTGAGCCCGGCCGAGGCCCTCACCCTCGTCACCGATGCCCTGAATCGCCGTTCCGACTCCTGAGCCGGGCCTTGCGGCCGGAGTTTTGTATTGCTACTCTGGTACAAAACGCACACAACGGGAGGGTTTTGTGGATCCAGTCTTAGCAGTCTTAGCAGTCTTTGCGGCGCTGATGCTGGCGGGACTCGGCATCCGCCTGATCTATATCGCGCGTGCCGAACCACGCAAGCGGATGCTGCACGCCTACTCCCAGCAGGTCGGGCTCGCGTTGGTTCCAGAGATCGTCCCCGAGCTGTCGACCCGGATCTATCGCCGCGAACGCGCGGGGGTCGTCGGGTCGATGGTGGGGCTCGTGCCGGGCGTGGCGCTGCTGGTTCTGACGGACGGCAGTCAGAACCCGTGGAATGGGCTCGTGGTCTTGGTCGCAATGACGGTCGGGTCGACGGTCGCCCTCATCGGCAACGATTCCCGCTCGGCGTTCGCGCCGGTAGCCGAGGTGCCGCGGCTGGCGCGCAGCACTTCCCCCGGGCTGGCCGACTACGTTACTCCGCTGGACCGCGCGTTCTCTCTGGGCCTGCTGGGCCTCGCTACTCTCGGCTACGCGACCGTGCTCGGGGTCATCGCGATCAACCCGGAGCGGGTGTTCGATGACGTCTCGGTGCGCACGATTCTCTGGCCGGCGGGGCTGTTGCTGGCCCTGGCGGCTGCCGCGAGCCTGGTCACCTGGGCGGCGGCAAACGCCCTGCTCGGCCGCGGCCAACCGGCCGGAACCTACATTCAACTGGCCTGGAGCGATGCCTTTCGCAGCACCACACTGCGCAGCCTGGTCGGGATTCCGGGGATCATCGCCGCCGTCAGCTCCTGCGTGTTATTCCTCTCGTTGAGCGAGGCGATCAACCGGCCGGCGCGCGGCTCGATCGGCGAGATTCTGGTCGGCTCGTTCACGATCATGGGCCCGGTGCTTTTCGTCGCGCTGCTGAGCTGGAGCCTGACGAGCATGCGCAATCGCAACACGACCCATTACCTGCGGCGGCTCTGGCCCGAAACGGCCGTCGAACTGGACCGGCACCGCGCGCGCGGTGCCGTCGACGATCAGCCCGATGCGGACAATCGAACGAAGACCTCGGCATGATGCTGCTGGTCGATCCGCGTTCGGCCACGCCGCCGTACGAACAGTTACGAGTGCAGGTGCTCGCCGCGGTGCAGTCGGGCGATCTCGCACCGGGCGACAAGCTGCCGACCGTGCGCAAGCTCGCCGAAGACCTCGGGCTGGCCGCCAACACTGTGGCCCGCGCCTACCGCGAGCTCGAGCGTGACGAGGTCATCGAAACGCGCGGCCGCAACGGATCCTTCATCGCCGCGAGCGGCAATGCCGCCCAGCAACAGGTGCAGGTGGCCGCCGCCGCGTTCGCCGGCAAAGCGCGCCAACTGGGCGTTGCCCCCGAGGAGGCGCTCGCGTTTGCGCGCGCGGCCCTCGGCATCCGCTCGTAGCGGCCTCGTACACGGACGGGGCCCAGGCCCCGTCCGGAGTAGATCCGGGTCGGAGGTTACCGGGCGGCGCGGTAGTGGGCGGCCAGGCGCTCGAAGCCCTCGTCGAGGGAGACCGCGGGGGTCCAATTCAGGTCGGCGCGGGTGCGCCGCTGGTCGAACCAGTGCGCGGTCGAGAGCTGCTCGGCCAGAAACCGGGTCATCGGCGGTTCGTCGCCTCCGGGGCGCCGCTGCCAGATCGCCTCGATGATCGAACCGGCAGCGCGGGCAGCGGATGCCGGCACCCGCCACGCCGGCGCGGCCACGCCGGCCGCCCCGCAGATTCCGGCGAGGAGTTCAGCGACCGGGCGCGGTTCACCGTTGGTGATCACGTAGGACTGGCCGTGAACGGCGACAGCGGCCTCGAGCGCTGCATGAATGGCCGAGGCCGCATTGTCGACATACGTCGTGTCGATGAGCGCCGCGCCGTGTCCGAGCAACGGCAGCCGTCCGCGGCGAGCGCGGTCGACGATCCGGTCGATCAGCTGGGTGTCGCCGGGGCCCCAGACCAGGTGCGGCCGCACGGCGACCACACTGAATCCGGGGGCGTCGGCCGCGAGCGCGAGCAGTTCAGCCCGAGCCTTGGTGCGGGCGTAATCGCCGCGGGCCTGCTCCGGCGACGCCGGCAGGGCGTCAGAGCCCATGATCGACGACCCGGCGTGGGCGACCGACGGCGACGAGACGTAGACGAAACGGGAGACGCCGGCATCCGTCGAAGCCTGCAGAACGGTACGGGTGCCGCCAACGTTGACCGCCTCAAACTCGGCCGGGTCACCGGCGAGCGACACCTTCGCGGCGAGGTGCACGACCGCATCCATACCGCTGACCGCGTAGGCGAGCCCGGCATACGGAGTGTCGGCGACCGTCGTGATCGAGCCGTGCACGTCTTCGACGCCGGTCAGGCCCGATGGTCGCCGCTGAAAGGTGCGTACCTCGTGCCCGGCCGCACTGATGTGCTCGGCGACGGCCCGACCGAGAAAGCCGCTGGCTCCCGTCACCAGCACTCTCATGGCGCGCCACTCATGGCTTAGACCAGCGACCGCCAGAGAGGATGCCGGTGGCCCAGCGCGACAGCTGGCTGCGGTCGATCTTGGAGTTGTGCCGAATATCAGTCGGCAGGCCGGGAACAACGAGCACGGCGGCGACCGGCGAGCCCACGGCCGCGCGCACTGCGGCAGCGAGGGGCTCTGCAGCTCGGTGCACCCGGCGGGCCGGCGGTACCGTTTCGATCACGGCGACCTGCTGCTGTGTGCCGAGCGGACCGACACCGACGAAGGCCGCCCGAAAAACGTCGGGCAGGGTTTCGATGCGCTGCTCCGGCCCGACCGGGGTCGTGACGCCGTCGGCCGTCACCATGACGTGCGGCATGCGGCCCTCCACCCAGAGGCGGCCTGCACCGTCGAGGTGGCCGACGTCACCGGTGCGATGCCAGCGTTCGCCCGCCACAGCACCGCGCCGCGACGCGCGCTCGGTGAGCCAGAGCCGGTCGTAGTGGTCCTTGACGTGCGGCGCCGACACAACGATCTCGCCGGTCACGTCGGGCTCTTCCGTGAGTTCACCAACGGATGCCCCACTCGCGTCGAGCGCGCTGATCCGGATGCGCGTGGTCGCGGTCGACCCACCGACGCAGACTCCCCCGGCCGGGTTCACAGCCGATCGTTGCTCGCCTGCCGCCGGAACGGCCACACTCGTCGAGCTGGTCGAGCCCGTCTCGAGAAGTCCGGCGGACTCGTCCGCCGCGGCACCCACTCTGGGTGAGTCGGCGACACTCGCCGTGGCAGCGCGAATGCCGTCGAGCGTGATGTCGGCCATGAGCAGGCCCTCGGTCATGCCGTAGGGCGTGTGCGCGGTCGCTCCCGGCATGAGCGCGGCGGCCTGGGCCAGCAGGCTCTCGGAGATGGGGGCGCCGGCCGAGAGAAAACGCTGCACCCCGGCGAGGGCGGCGTGATCGGCGGGGGTGAGCGCGTCGGCGGTGGCGACGACGTTCACGAGGGCCGCGGGCGAGAGAAAGACGACGGTCGCGTCGATCGCGGCAACGGCGGCGGCAACGGCAGTGGCGGTGAGGGTTTTGGGTGCCGTGACATCCATATCGGGGGTGACCGAGCGGGCCCCGAGAGCCGGGCCGAGTAGGGCGAACGGGGCGAATCCGGCGACGAGGCCGGTGCCAACGCCAACGCCGTACTGCAGAAAGAGGGCACGACTCACGGCGGAGAGCTGCCCGTGGCTGTAGACGACGCCCTTGGCCGGTCCGGTCGATCCGGAGGTGAACAGCACGGCGGCCGCGTCGCTTGGCCGGGGTTCGGTCGGGAGCAAGTCGCCGGCTTCGAGTCGGGCCTGGCCCAGCTGAATCAGCTCGGCCAGGGTGTGCTCGATGCTCAGCAGCCGTGCCATCGGGGCCGGAAAGCGGGCGACCGAGATCTTGCGCCCTGGCCAGCCGAGTGCGCGCGCGGCCATGAGGCCGGGAGCAGCCCCGATCACGAAGTCCGGGCGGGCGCCGCGCACGGCGCGGGTGAGACCGGGAAGGCCGAGGCCGGCATCCGCTACGACGACGATCGCCCCGATGCGCACGCAGGCGTAGAGCACCGCGGTGAGGTCGGCGCTCGGCGGCACGAGGAGGGAGACACGGTCGCCGGGTGTGACGCCGATGTGCACGAGGCCGGCCGCGATCTGGCGCACGCGCCGCGAGAGCAGCCGCCAGCTGACGGTGCGCGGGGCCGGCTGCATGTCGACGAGGGCAGTCTCGTCGGAGTCCTCGAAGACGTCGAGGTAGTGCCAGAGCGGATGCGTCCCCGCGGCTTCCCACGCGGCCGCCGGCCCGCCAATGACGGCCTCGACGGGCTCGACCAACGGAGATGGTGCGGCCGCCGAAGCAGGCTCAGGCGCGAATCCCGACGTAGCGGCGGGCAGCTCGCCGGGCGCCCCCATGCGCTGATCGAGCTTGTTGAGATCGCCATTCCGGGAACGCGACGTACCGGCGCGAACCGAGTCGAGGAGCCTGTCAGCGACGGCATCCCCGAGCCAGAGCAGCGCGGCCGCGGCATAGTCCGCGTCCTCGGCGAGCAGATGCCCGGCACCCTCGAACCGGTGAACGCGAGCGTGCGGCATCCGTTCGACCAGGTCGTCGAGGTAGCGGTCGCTGAAGATCGGGTCCCGGGGGCCCCAGAGCAGCAGCGCGGGCACCGCGAGTGAGCGCACGGCCTCGGCGATGCGGTCGAGTTCCGGCCGGCTCTCGTGCTCGAGAGCGACCGGAATATCGGCGACGAACCCGCCGATGCCGCCGCGGCGATCGCCCGTTAGGTACGGCGCGCGGTAGCCGCGCTTCACCTCGGGCGACAACGGCGGATGCGCGAGGGCCAACGTCGTGGCCAGGAACGCGGGCGTCGCGACGGTCGCAGGTCCCAGGATTCCGCGCCCGAGCGCGAGCCGCAGGGGCGCCGGAATCTTGTCGCCGGCGGGCTGGTGTACCGCGGTGTTCAGCAGCATCACGCCGGCCAGCAGTTCGGGATGGTCGACGGCCCAGCCGAGCGAGACCACTCCGCCCCAGTCGTGACCGAGGGTGATCACCGGGCCGGCCAGTTCGAGGGCGTCGGTGAGGTCGCCGAGGTCCTGCACCCGACGGGCGAGTGGGCGAAACCCTCCAGTGCCTGCGTGCTGGCGGCCGGTTGCGCCAGCGGGAGCAGCACTGCCGGTGCGCGCGGAGAATCCCATGTCGAGCTGGTCGACGGCGATCACGCGCCAGGCTGGCGCGCCCGACTGCGCTGCATCCGTTGCTGCAGCCAGCAGGCCTCGCCAGAGGTACGACCAGGTCGGGTTGCCGTGCACGCACAAGATAGTTCCGACCGGAATTACGCCGAGCGCGTCGAGCTGCGGCCCATTGTCGAGCAGGTGCCAGCCGTGAGACGCGGCAGACCCGGTCTCGGCGACCTCGACCAGGCGCGACCACTCGGGTTTCAGCCCGGCCAGCCCGGACGGCGGCAGGGTCGCCTCGGCCGGCCGCGTGCGCGGAAGACGGGAAGCTGCGGTTGCGCGAATCTCGGTCACACTCCTTTTGAGCCCGATAAACAGTTCATGGGGCCGAAGTTGGCATCTCGCAGGAGGCGAGGTTGGTGTCGGGCGGCGACTCTCACCAGACGAGTTCCATCATGGCGGTGTTGAGGCCCGAGCCGACGCCCATGAGCAACACCCGGTTGCCCGGTTTGAGCTTCGACGCCTCCTGGGAGAGCGTGATCGGAATCGACGCCGGGCCGACGTTGCCAAGCGTTGGATAGGTCAGCGGCACCTTCGCCTTGTCCATGCCGGTGGCCTTGACGATCGCGTTGGTGTGCACGTCCGAGACCTGATGCACGATGTAGCGGTCCATGTTCGACCAGCTCCAGTCGCGCTTGGCCTCGGTCCAGGCCGAGACGACCAGTTCCATGCCGCCCTTGAGCAGCGCCTTGGCGTCGGTGAACATGCCGTCGACGCTGCCGACGCACAGTCCGTTGAACTGGGTGGCCGCGCGGGTGACCCCGCCGAGGATGCGGTGCCCGGCGGGGTGGGCATCCGCTGGGCCGAGCACGGCAGCGGCAGCGCCGGAACCGAGGGTGAGGCTCGCGAACTCACTCATGAAGTCTTTGCGCTTGATGCCGGGGCGCCCGAGGCGGTCGATCGTGTTGGTCTGGATCTCGTCGGCGTCCTCGCCGTCGATGATCACGGCGTACTTGATCTGACCGCTGTCGATGAGCTGGGCGGCGAGCGTCATGCCGTTGACGAAGCCGAGGCAGGCGTTGGCGATGTCGAAGTTGATCGCCGACGACGGCAAGCCGAGTCCGTGGTGGATGCGCACGGCGACGGAGGGTTCGAGGTGCTTGCGCGTGACCGAGGTATTGATGAGCAGGCCCACGTCGCTCGGCTTGATGCCGGCCTCGCGCAGGGCGATCTTGCCGGCCTTGACCGCGGCATCGTCGAAGGTCTCGTTCGGCCCCCAGTTGCGGCGCTCATACACTCCGGCAACCCGCTGGAGCAGCCCGGTGGGCAGTTTGAGACGCGTCAACACCGGCTTCAGACGTCGGTCGATCTCCTCCGACGTCGTGATGAGCGGCGCCAAGAGACTCGCGACCGACAACAGAGCGACGTTTCGGTGCGTCGTCGTCGCGTTTCCGTTCAAGCGTGAACCCCTGTCGAATTGTGGACAGCGGTAATCATACGGCCCGTTAGAGTCTGCCCCACGAATCTGTATGTAAACCGCACGTAGCCTGTGTGCCCTCTCGGGCCCATGCGTTCAGAACCGCGGAGATTGCGCCGCTGATCCCCCCAATCACACGATTGAAGGCGATCCGGCCGGAATCTCCGCGGTTACGAACCGTAACCGGCCTAGATCACGCCGTCGGAGAGCGTGCTCGGGTTGCCGAAGCGGTGCGCGGTGATCGAGATTGCCTGTTCCCGCAGGAACGGCAGCACCTCGATGCGCCCGGCCTGAGTAACCGCGTTCGAGTACACCGCGATGTCCGGGCTGCCGTTGACCGCTTCGGCCAAAGCGGATGCTTCCACTCGCGCGCCCAGCACCGGGTCACTGCCGATGAGACGCACGCGGCTGGCCGCGATCCCGCCCGAGCGAGCGCGAGCGAGCCACTCCTCGTCGGTTTCGACCAGCACCGGGATCTCACGCTGGGCGAGGATATTGCGTACGCCCGGCGGCACCGGAACGCTGCTCGACACGTCGTAGCGCGACGTGGACAGGGTCGCGGCGGCGATCACGCGCAGCAGCTGGGCGAGCGTTCCGCTCTCGGTCAGGCGCACGGTGACCGGCAGCGCGCGGTAGCGGAACAGGTTGCGCTCCACCTTGAGGTCGGTCGCGTCGCGCACGACGTTGAATTCCTCGCGCCAGGCGAGAGCGTCGCTCACGGCCGAACGGCGCAGCACGTCGAAGTCGGCGTAGTCGAGAAACGGCTGGCTGGCCTCGATGATGTCGGTGACGCGCTGTTCGAGGCCGCGCAGGTGCAACGTCGAGCTGTTCCGGCCCGGCTCGTTGACCCAGCTGCCGAGGCCGAGCAGGTAGTTCGGTCCGCCGGCCTTGGTTCCGGCGCCCACGGCTGAGCGCTTCCAGCCGCCGAACGGCTGGCGCTGCACGATAGCACCGGTGATGCCGCGGTTGACGTAGAGGTTGCCGGCTTCGATCGTGTCGACCCAGAGGGCCAGTTCGTCGGCGTCGAGCGAGTGCAGCCCTGTCGTCAGGCCGAAGTCGACCGCGTTCTGAAAGCGGATGGCTTCTTCCAGGTTGCGCGCGTGCATCACGCCGAGCACCGGACCGAAGAACTCGGTGAGGTGAAAGTATGATCCGGGCGCGACGCCGGTGCGAATGCCCGGCGACCAGAGCTTGCCGGTGTCATCGAGCTGCTTCGGTTCGACCAGCCACTTCTCTTCGGCGCCGAGCGTGGTCAGGGCGTGCAGTAGTTTGCCGTCGGCCGGCGACATGATCGGGCCCATCTGGGTGACCGGATCGCTTGCCTGCCCGACCTTGATCGAGGTCGCGGCGTCGACCAGCTGGCCGAGAAAGCGTTCGGACTTCGCGACCGATCCGACCAGAATCACCAGGCTCGCGGCCGAGCACTTCTGGCCGGCGTGGCCGAAGGCGCTCTTGACGACGTCGGCGGCGGCCAGGTCGAAGTCGGCCGAGGGCGTGACGATGATGGCGTTCTTGCCGCTGGTTTCGGCGAGCAGGGGCAGGTCGTGGCGGAATCCGCGGAACAGCTCGGCGGTCTCGTAGCCGCCGGTGAGAATGACCCGGTTCACCGCGGGGTGCGCGATGAGCTTGGCACCGAGGTCACGGTCGGGCAGGTTGACCAGAGCGAGGAGTTCGCGCGGGATACCGGCCTCCCAGAGGGCCTCGACCACGACGGCGCCGGTGCGCTGGGCGACCGTGGCGGGCTTGACGACGACGCCGGCACCGGAGGCCAGGGCGGCGAGCATGCCGCCGGCCGGGATGGCGGTGGGGAAGTTCCACGGCGGGGTGACCACGATGAGCTTCGAGGGAACGAAGATGGCGCCCTGCACTCGGTCCAGATCCTTGGCACGTTCGGCGTAGTAGTGGGCAAAGTCCACCGCTTCGCTCACCTCGGCGTCACCCTCGGTGATGGTCTTGCCGCACTCGCTGGCCATGACCTCGATCAGGCGATCTCGGTTGGCAGCGAGCGCCAGGCCCGCGCGGTGCAGTACCGCGGCGCGTTCGGCGCCGGTCTTCTGCCCCCAGGCTGCTCCCGCCTCGAGCACACCGTCGATGATCAGATTGAGCGCTGCCTCGTCGGGAACGGCGGCGGCCTCAATGGTTTCGGTTCCGAGAACGGATGCATCGGCGCGGGCCAAAATCCGTCGGCCCCAGGCGCGGTTGGCGGGCAGCGAGGGGTCGGTGTCGGGCTCGTTGTGGAAGGTCGAGTGCGAAGGCACGGAGCCGCGGGTGATGCCGAGCAGCACGCCGGTCAGTTGCGGGTCGTCGTCGCTGGCGGTCTCGGTTTGCTGGCTGCGGGCATCCGTTGTGGCGGCGGCCAGGCGACCCCGGTCGTAGCTGCTGGAGCGGTCCTGCACGCGGTTGGGGGTGGGAACCCGGTCGTCGAGGGCGTCGAGCGAGGCCTGGAACCGAGCCTTCTCTCGGTCGAATAGCTCGGGATTGCTGGTCAGCTCGAACACGGCCGACATGAAGTTCTCCTGGCTCGCATTTTCTTCGAGCCGGCGAATGAGGTAGCTGATCGCCACGTCGAACTGCGAGGGGTCAACGACGGGTGTGTAGAGCAGCAGCTGTCCGACGTCCTTGCGTACGGCCTGGGCCTGGCCGGTGGCCATGCCGAGCAGCATCTCGAACTCGACCTTGTCGTCGACGCCGCGGGCAACGCTGAGCAGGTGCGCCCAGGCCACGTCGAACAGGTTATGGCCGGCGATGCCGAGCTTGACGGCATCCGTGTTCTGCGGGGTGAGCGCCCAGTTGAGCACCCGCTTGTAGTTGGTGTCGCTCTGCTGCTTGGTGGAGAAGGTCGCCAGCGGCCAGTCGTGTACGGCGGAGTCGACATGCTCCATGGCGAGGTTGGCGCCCTTGACCAGGCGCACCTTGATCGGGGCTCCGCCGGCCGCGCGGCGATTCTGCGCCCAGTGGGTGAGGCCCTGGATGGCACTCAGCGCGTCGGGCAGGTAGGCCTGCAGCACGATGCCGGCTTCGAGCTGGGCCAGCTGCGGCTGGTCGAGCAGCCCCTCGAACACGGCGATGGTGAGGTCGAGGTCGCGGTACTCCTCCATGTCCAGGTTGATGAACTTCGGGGTGGCGGATGCCGCGGCGAATTCAAACAGCGGCGTCAGGCGTTCGATCACGCGGGCGACGGTCTCATCGAAGGCCCACATCGAGAGCTGGCTGGCGATCGAGGACACCTTGATCGAGACGTAGTCCACGTCGGGGCGTTCGAGGATGCGCTTGGTACCTTCGAGGCGTTCGAGGGCCTCTTTCTCGCCGAGTACAGACTCACCGAGCAGGTTGATGTTGAGGCGATTTCCGCCCTCTTTCAGGTGCACGAGCGCGGGGCCGAGCTTGTCGGGCGTGGCGTCGACGACGAGGTGGCCGACCATCTGGCGCAGCACGGTGCGGGCGGCGGGAATGACGACCCAGGGCAGCACCGGTCCGAGAATGCCACCGAGGCCGATGGCCGCGCGCATGGGCACCGGCAGAAAACCGGGCGCCTTCTTGGCGACCTTCTGCAGGCTGTAACCGGCGACCATCTTGTCTTCGGGGCGCATGACGCCGTCAACGAAGCCGACCGTGAAGTCCAGGCCGTTCGGGTCTTTGAGCACGCCGGCGAGCCGTTCGGCTGCGGCATCCGCTGGGATGGTGGCGCTTTCGTCGAGCCATTTCTTGACGAGAGCGACGACCTCCGAACTGAAATCCTCGTTGGCGGGGCGGGTGGAGGCGTTGGTCATGGTCACGAGACTAGTCTTTCGTTCGCGGTTGGGTTGCTCTGGTTATTCAAGTCTGAGGCCAGCCTATATTTAGCAAAAGCAAATGTTTATGCATGATATTCGTTACAATTTCTAATGATTTGGTTTTGGGTCGTTCGATGGGTGTAGGGGGCAGCGGATGCTGGATGTGCGGCGACTCCGACTGCTGCGCGAACTGAAGATTCGCGGCACCCTCGCCGGGGTCGCCGCTGCCCTTGCCTACAGCCCATCCGCGGTGTCGCAGCAGCTCGCGCTGCTCGAAAAAGAGGCCGGCGTTGTATTACTGAAAAAAGTGGGGCGGCGGGTGCAGCTCACCCCGCAGGCCGAGATTCTGGTGGAGCACACCACCCACCTGCTGGAGCGGCTCGAACTTGCAGAGGCCGACCTGCGCGCCAGCACCACGACGGTGTCGGGCACCGTGCGGGTGGCCGTGTTCCAGTCGGCCGCCCTCGCCGTCATTCCGCGGGCGCTCACTTTTCTCGCCGAGGACTTTCCGGCGCTACGGGTCGAAGTGACCGAGCGCGAGCCAGAGCGCGGCCTGTTCGAGGTGGCCGCGCGCGACTTCGACCTCGTGCTGGCCGAGCAGTATCCCGGCCACACCCGCGCGCACTGGCCCGACCTCGACCGGATCAACCTCGCAACGGATGCGCTGCGGCTCGCCGTGCCGCCCGCGGATAGTTCCCGGGACGGCGCAGGGCGGGTCAGCGCGGCAACCCTCGAGGAAACCGCCGGCCTGCCCTGGGTGATGGAGCCGGTGGGTACAGCGTCGCGGCAGTGGGCCACGCAGCTCTGCCGCTCGGCCGGTTTCGAACCGGACGTGCGGTTTGAGACCGCCGACCTGATCGCGCACATCCGCTTGATTGAATCGGGCAATGCGGTGGGCATTCTGCCCGATCTGGTCTGGGCCGGGCGCATGCCGGCCGTTCAGCTGCACGACCTGCCGGGCACCCCGCACCGCACCCTGTTCTCGGCTGCGCGCCGGTCGAGCGCGCAGCGGCCGGGCGTGGTCGTCGTGCGCGCAGCCCTCGACCGGGCGGTGAGCAAGGTGGCCAAACCCACGGAATCCGACCCGTTGGAGCCGCCGCGCCCGTTCGAGCCCCTCGCGCCGGTGTAACCGCGCCACCCCTCCTCGGATTGCACCCGGCGATCAGCCGCGTCGCATGACCGCCCAGTCAAACGGATGCCCGGCGCGCGCGCCGCGGCATCCGCTCAAGAGGCTAGGCCTGCGGGGCCTGGCGCTTGCGACGGGCCAAGATGAGGCCGGCGCCGAGCAACAGGAGCAGCGCGGCGAGGCCGGCCGGGGCCAGCGACGCGCCGAGTGCCGGGATAGCACCCAGGCCGCTCGTGCTCGCCGCTGCAACAACGGTGACCGCGAGGCTGATCGGCTCCAAGCCGACCGAGCTGATCACGAGCGTGTGCGCGCCGACCGGCGTGCTGGCCGGAATCACTGCGGAGAACATTGCGACTCCGGCAGCATTGGCCGCGAAGGTGCCGAGGTTCACCGGCACGGAGTAGAGCGTGCCGGTGACCTTCTGGCCGGGGTTCAGCCCGGAGACCGTGACGGTGACGCGCTCGCCCGGGGTGAAGACGGCGTCACCCACGTCGATGCTGGCCCAGTCGGTGCCGGCCAGTACCGCGCGGCCGAGCGATGCCGGGTCGACCAGCGGGTGCTTCTCGAAGTAGGCGACCGTCGCGGCGAGGTCGGCCTGGCCGGTGTCCGCGACGCTGGTTCCGGCGGCGAAGGTGGTGAATTTGTCGCCGCCCGAGGCCAGGAACGAGTTCACCGCCACGCGGAACACGTCGGTCGGGGCGATGGCCACACCATTCAGCGACATACCGACGATGTGCTCGCCCAGCGCCGCGTCGGGCTCATAGAGGTAGCTGAACCCCTCGGAGACACCGAGGTGCAGCTTGGCCCGGCTGGACTGCCACTGCTGTTCGAGCACCGTGCGCAGCTGGGTACCGGTGAGGTCCATGGTGACGAGGGTGTTGGCAAAGGGCTGCACCGTGGCGACCTCTTTGTAGGTCACCTTGCCGTTCTCGCCGTAGCTCAGGTCGGTGCGCACCCCGCCGGGGTTCATGAAGGCGATCTCGGCCGGTTCACCACCGAAGGCAGAGTTCGAGGTGGCCCAAAGCTGAATGTCGGCGACGAGGTTGCCGAGGCTCGATTCCGACCCGCGGTCCTCTGCCACGCCGTTGTAAGCACGTTTGATGTCGGCGCTGATGGCACCGACTTCAACCGAGCCGACGATGTCGGCCCGGGCCGCGGCATCCGTCACGATCTGCGCCACGGTGGCGTTGGCCGGGTAGAGGCCGGTCGTGCCGTTGTGCAGGTCCACCAGCGCGCTGGTCATCGAGACGACGCTTTTGGTCACTGGGTCGACCGAGAATTTCAGCTGGTCGAGGTTCATGCCGTACTGGCCGCTCTGCATCACCGGGCGTTTCAGCCCGTCGGTCCAGCCCGTGACCGGGTAGGAGCAGTTGTAGGTGGCGTGGGTGTGACCCGAGAGGATCGCATCGATATTGGCCGATGCGTCGCGGATCAGATCGCCGTAGAGGGTGTCGGCGTCACCGATCGCGGCGCAGTCGGTGCCGACGCCTCCCTCGTGGGTGAGCAGCACGATGACATCGGCCTCGCCGTTGGTCGTGTTGCCATCCTGCAACTGCGCTGCCACGCGATTGGCGGCCTCGAGCTGGTCGCCGAACTCGATGTCGGCGATGCCGGCCGGGGAGACCAGTGAGGCGGTAGCCGCGGTGACGGTGCCGATGAAGCCGACGCGCACGCCATCGACCTCCTTGACCCAGTATTCATCGAGTGCCGGGGTGGTCGTGCCCTTCAGGTAGACGTTGGCGCCGAGCGCATAGCGCGGGTCACCGAACGACGAACGGACCCGATTGCTCAGGTCGTCCCAGCCCGCATCGAACTCGTGGTTTCCCACAACGGATGCGTCCAGCCCGGCCGCGAGGAGCGCCGTGATCGTCGGTTCGTCCTGCTGCGAGAAAGAGGTGAAGGTGGAGGCGCCGATGTTGTCGCCCGCCGAGACGAACAGGGTGTTCGGGTTGTTCGCCTTCAGCTGGGCAACGGCTCCGGCCAGGACGGCCGCGCCGGCCTCCTGGTTTCTGGCGTTGGCTTCGAGGCGACCGTGAAAGTCGTTGATGCCGAGCACTTGAATTTCGGTGGGGATGACGTTGATCGAGAAGATGGTCGTGGTTCCGGAGACCTCGTTGCCGACGGCGAGCATCGGCTCACCGGTCGGCGAGTGGGCGGCCGAGATGAACGTGACGCCCTCCGGGCCGAGGTCACCGGCTGCCGACAGGTCGACGGTGGCGTCGACGCCGAAGTTGCGGTTGTTGAGGTAGGTCACGAACTGCGCGTCGGTCGGGTCGGTGATGTCGTAGGCCATGATGCCGCCCACCCGTTCCAGGCCGATGAAGGCGTAGGTGCGGCCGTCAATCTCGCCGATGGCGAGGTTCTCGGGTTCGGGGCCCTTGTCGTCACTGCGACCCTCGAAGTTGGACTTGCTGTGGTTCGAGTTGAAATAGGCCGGGTTGGCCGCGGCGGTGATGCGCTCGAAGTCCTCCCCGGAGTCGAAGGCCTGCGTGCCGTCGGTGTTCCAGATCGAGAAGGAGCGGGAGCCGAAGGCGTAGAGCTCCTCGTAGCAGGTGCCGGCGGTGTTGTAACCGTTTTCCTTGGTCACGTTCAGGCGACCCATTCCTGCGTCGTTGTTCTTGCCGAAGAGGTCGCTAGTAGCGCAGATCGTGAGGTCCTCCGCACGCACGCCCTCGGCGTAGCTGCCCCACTCGCGGGCGTCGCCCTCGTTGGCGGTGACCAGGTAGGTCGCGTCAGTGCCGGTGGAGGAATCCTTCGCCGTGTAGGCGTTCATGCCGTCGGGCATGTACATGCCGTGCAGACCGGGGTAGGTCTGAATGTTGACGGCCGAATCCTTGTCGGAGGCGTCGATGCCGTTGCCGGGCAGGCCGTGGTCCTGGAAGCCGAGCGAGCGCACTTCGGTGACCTCAGGCGTGACGAGGTCAACCACAGCGACCGCGTTGGCTTCCTGCAGCGCCACATACGCGGTGAGGCTGTTCGGGTCGATCGCGACATACTCGGGCTCGAGGTTGCGCGAGACCGGAAAGCCCGCTTCGGGAGTCGGTCCGAAGATGCGTACGTCGGGGTCGAGGGTCTTCGTGCCGCCATTGGCTTCGGATTCGTAGGCGTGAAAATCAGTGGTCGCGACGGCCGACGCAGCGGGCAGGGTGAGGGTCGACGGGAGCGTGATGACGCTGACCGACCCCTCGGGATCGACGGTGAACAGGTCGTTCGGCTCGCCCTCGTTGGCGGAGACGGCATACTTGCCGTCGGCCGAGATGCTCACCATGTCCGGCAGGGCACCGACCGTAACCGCGCCCAGAATGGTGGCTGTCGTCGCGTTGGCGTCGAAGAAGACGAGCCAGCCGGCATCCGTTTTGGTGGGCGATTCGATCGCCATTGCGCCGAGGCCGTCGGCGCGCACGGCCACCGAGTTGGCGGTGGAACCGGTGGGGATGAGCGAGCTGCCGTCGTCGATTGTGGTTCCCGCTGCGCTGAGCGAGAACTCCTTGACCGGGGTAGTCGGGTCGGCGATGTCGAGCACGTCCACGGCGCCCTGGGCCGCGTTGACCACGAAGAGTCGCTTGCTGGCGGCGTGGTAGGTCACGATCTCGGCGGCCGAGGCGTCAAAGGTGCCGGTCTCGTACGTTCCCAGCGGTGCCAGGTTGAAGTACGGGTCGGTCCCCGACGCGGTCACCGGTGCGACGACGATGGCAGCGGATGCCGTCGGTGCTGCCGACGATACGAGCGGCGCCACCGCGAGAGCGGCGCAGGCCGCTGCAGCCAAGATGGCAACGGGTAGTCGGCGGCGTGCGGGGCGTCGAAAGGCGCTCATGCGGTAGATCCTCCTGTTGCAGACAATGGATGCCATTCTGTGTACTGGTCACAGGTGACTCGCAGGTGAATGCAAGGTGACTGATAGGTTCGGCGCGCACTGGCTAGGCTCTGCTCATGAGCGAAACCAGACACGACGTCGTGATTATCGGTGGCGGCCACAACGGCCTTGTCGCCGCCGCCTACCTGGCCCAGGCCGGCCGCAGCGTGCTCGTGCTCGAGCGGGAGCCGCAGGTGGGCGGCGCCGCCATTTCAGCGGATGCCTTCCCCGGCATTGACGCGCGCCTCTCGCGCTACTCCTATCTGGTGAGCCTGCTGCCGACCAGAATCATCCGCGAGCTGGGGCTCGATATCGAGCTGGCTCGACGTCGGTACTCGTCGTACACGCCGGGGCCGACTGGCGCCGGATTACTCGTTGACCAGGGCGACCCCGAAGCGACCAGGGCGTCGTTCGAACGCATCGGTGCCGCGGCCGATTTCGATGCCTGGAGCTCCTTCTACGACGACACCGCCCGACTGGCGCGCGCCGTGTTTCCCACGGTGTGCGAACCGCTGCTCACCCGCTCGGAGGCTAAGCGACTGGTCGGCGACGATGCCCTCTGGACCGCCCTGGTCGAGCAGCCGCTCGGCGACACGATCACCAACCGGTTTGCGAACGATCTCGTGCGCGGCGTCGTGGCTACCGATGGGCTGATCGGCACCTTCACGGGCCTCGATGACTCCAGTCTCGACGCGAACCGCTGCTTTTTGTATCACGTGATCGGCAATGAAACCGGGGACTGGGACGTGCCGATCGGCGGCATGGGCGCTGTGACCGGGGCACTCGAACGGGCGGCGCGCGAGGCCGGTGCGCGGCTCGAAGTCGGCGCCGAGGTCACGTCGGCCACCCCCGACGGAGCCGTGGAATACCGCCAGAACGGGCGCCTGAAGACGACGAACGGCGCCGCGCTGCTGGCCAACGTGGCGCCGTGGGTGCTGCGGGGTTTGCTGGGTGGTGGAGGCGGGGCATCCGCTGACCTGGTCAAGCCGGAAGGCGCCCAGGTGAAGGTCAACCTGCTGCTGACACGCTTGCCGCACTTGGTGGACGCGAGCGTGTCGCCGGAGGCGGCATTCGGCGGTACATTTCACATCAACGAGAGCTACAAGCAGCTGCAGACCGCGTATGACCAGGCCCTGTCCGGTGAGATTCCCGAACTGGTGCCGTGCGAGGTCTACTGCCATTCGCTGACCGACCCGAGCATTCTGTCGCCCGAACTTGCCCAGGCCGGTGCCCACACCCTTACCGTGTTCGCCCTGCACACCCCGAATCGGGCGCTCACCGAAGCCAACAACGACCAGATGCGCGCGCAGCTGCAGGCCGCCGTGCTCTGCTCGCTCAATTCGGTGCTCGCCGAGCCGATCGAAGCCCTGTTGATGACGGATGTTGCGGGTCACCCTTGCCTCGAAACCAAGACCACGCTCGACCTCGAGCATGCCCTGAATCTGCCCGGCGGCAACATCTTTCACGGCGCGCTGTCGTGGCCATTTCTGGAGGATGACGAGCCGCAGGCCACGCCCGCCGAGCGTTGGGGAGTCGCCACCGAGCATCCGCGCATTCTCATTTGCGGTGCCGGAGCCAGGCGCGGCGGCGGGGTCAGCGGGCTCGGCGGACACAACGCCGCGATGGCCCTGCTCGAAGGGGCTTAGCGTGTAGCCGACCCTCTCAATGTGGCCTAACCTGAGGTTACAAGCGCATGTCACTCATAGTGGAGGTCCCCATGTCAGCCAAGCCCACCGGACGCCTCGTACACCGCGAGGACGGCCTGTATCTCATGCTCAATCGGCTGTTCAACGCGCCCATCGAGCAGGTGTGGGCGAGCCTGACCCGTCCTGCCGAACTCGAGAAGTGGATCGGCACCTACACCGGTTCTCCGGCGACCGGCGCGGTCAAGTTCAAGATGACGGCCGAGCCGGATGCCAAGTGGGAGTACGTGAGTATTCGCGAGTGCCAGGCGCCGCACCGTTTCAACGGCGACTTCGGCGAGGGTGAAGATTCCTGGCGCGCACTGTTCCACCTGGTTGAGGGCGACGGCATGACCAACCTGACCTTCGGGCAGCGTCTGCGCTCGGCGAGCGAGGCCGCCACGGTCGGCCCCGGTTGGGACTATTACCTCGACCGCCTGGTCGCGTCCCGCGCCGGCCTTCCTCTGCCCGAGTGGAATCACTATTACCCCGCGCACGCCCAGTTCTACAAGGACCTCATCGTTCCGGTGCGCACCGCCTAATCGAACTAGTTCCAGATGCTCGGGGCGGGGGCGCGAGTGGGTGCGGCCGCTGCCGCGCCAGCCCACTCGAGCAGCCACTCCGGAACGCTCACGTTGTCGGGGGCGACGCCGATCGCGCCCAGCAGTTCGTCGATCGTGACGATTCCGCCGGTGCGCTTGAGAAAGCGACCACGAATGTAGCCGTGGGCGTAGATCTCGAGCACGCCGTCGGCATCCGGTCGTACGAAACGTTGCTCGACGTAAACCGCCTTCTCGTCGAAGCCGAGGATGCGCGACTCCACCGTGAACTTCTGGCCGACCGTGAGCGACTTGCGAAAGCTGATGGTCTCGGAGACCACGACCGGGTACCAGCCTCGCTGCTTGAAGATGGCCCAGACGCCCGTGCGGTGCAGCATGTCGAAGCGGGCCACGTCCATGATGGACAGGTAGACGCCGTTGTTCATGTGCCGCAAAATATCCTGGTCGGTCGGCAGGGTCACAAAGTTGGTGCGCGCGACATCGAAGTGACCGAGCTTTGGGCCGAACTTCGACAGCAGGGCGTGGAGGAGGGTTCTGAAGAACATATGCACGAAATGATGCTAACGATGTGGGCGCAACCGCGAGCAATCCGTTGTGGGTGGGCACCAGCATCCGTCGCCGCAACGGGGGTTGGCTGCACGATGTGCCACAGTCGCCGCTGGGTTTAGCATTCAAACATGGTTTCCCTGCCCACCCTGCTCACGTTCGCGCTCGCCTCGATCGCGCTCATCGTCATTCCCGGCCCGACCGTGCTGTTCGTGATCGGGCGATCGCTGGCACTCGGCCGGCTTGGCGGCTTTCTCAGCGTGCTCGGCAATGCCCTGGGCCTGATTCCGGTGATCGTCGCGGTCTCTCTCGGACTCGGTGCCATCGTGACCCAGTCGGTGCTGCTGTTCACGATCGTCAAGTTCGCCGGCGCGGCCTACATCATCTATCTCGGGGTGCAGGCGATTCGCAACCGGGGCAAGGCCGCGCAGATGAGCGAGGCCAGGGTGGCCCGCAAGACCAAGTGGCGGCTGGTTCTCGAAGGATTCGTGGTGGGCCTGAGCAACCCTAAGTCACTCGTCTTCTTCATCGCGGTGCTGCCGCAGTTTGTGAACTACCGGGCCGGCGATGTTCCGCTGCAGCTCGCGGTGCTCGGCCTGGTCTTCGTGCTGCTCGCCCTGCTCGGCGACAGCACCTGGGCTCTCGCGGCCGGCACGGCACGGGTCTGGTTTGCCCGGTCACCGAAGCGCATCGAGAACCTGTCCTCGGCCGGCGGCGTCATGATGATCGGCCTCGGCGGAGTGCTCGCCGCAACCGGCGCGCGGTCCTAAACCGTCATCGCCCGCGGCGCGACGGCACGCACGAAGGCGCCGAGGCGACGGTAGACCTCTTGCGATTCCGGATGCGTGTCGTCCTGTTGCCAGGTGTGCTTGGCGTTGACGCTGCGCCGGCCGTAAATGAGCGTGTCGACCCGAATCTTGCGGGCTCGTAGCGCCTCGATGAAGTTGAGGTTGGCCCGGTAGAAATAGTCGCGCTCCGACGTCGTGACGAAGACCGGCGGAAAACCGCGGTCGAGCCACTCGATCGGCGACATGAAACGCGCGGCCGTACGCAGGTGCAGTCCGCGGCCGCGCTCGGGCAGCAGCATCCGAACAAAGTTGAGGCTCAGCACAAACCCACGGTCGAATAGCACCGAGAAATCGGCGATGCTGCAGTGCTGCACGAGACCGCGCAGGTTGCGGCGGGCGACCGGCGGCGCAATGTCATAGTGTTCCGCGAGCTCGGGTTCAAAGGCCGCAGCGGTGAGCAGCGCCGCGATGTGGCCGCCGGCCGAGTCGCCGCCGAGCACGATTCGGGTCGGGTCTCCCCCGTAGGCGGCGATATTGCGGGCGACCCAGTCGAGCACGGCGTTGCCGTCCTTCATCATGTGGCCCAGCTGAAACCGGGTGGCCATGCGGTAGTTCGCGTTGACGACGACCATTCCTTCGGCAGCCTGGCTCGCGCAGTACTTGGTGAGCGGGTCTTTGTCGCCGGAGGTCCAGCCGCCGCCGTGAAAATACACGTACACGGGTAAGGGGTCTGCGCCCGCTTCGCGTTTGGGAACGAGAACGTCGAGCCGGTGAATCTTCTGGCCATCGCCGATGTAGTCGACGTCGAGGTCGTATTCGACCGAATCGATCGGGTGCAGGTTGAACTTGTGCACCGGGGTCGCCCGGCGCAGCATCAGCGCGCGCCACGCCCAGACCGGCAACCGACGGATGCCCGTCTCCCGGTGCAGAGACCGGTCGACGGTCACGCCGTCGGCATGCAAACGGATGCCGTGCAGCCAGGCGGGCGTCGGCACGGCCGGGCGCGCTGACGACGTTGGGGGGCTGGTGGGGGGAATGGAACGGGCGGTGTCGAACGTGGTGCTGGTGATACTCACTGATTGAGGTTAAGTCGTTTCCCCCGAATCCCCGCTGGGAGTTACCCCATTTGGGGACAACTCCCGGTTTTACACGGCGCCCCCTCAGACAGCGGATGCCCCGCCCGCGACCCCGGTCGCCTCCAGTACCGCACGCGCGAGCGTGTGAAAGTGCAGGTTGAAGCCGAGAACGGCCGGCGTGGACTGCGAGTCGAGTTCGAGCGTCGGCACGTCAACGGCGTGCACGATGAACTGGTAGCGGTGAGTGCCGGTTCCCGGCGGCGGGCCAGCGCCGATGAACGAGGTGAGACGCACCTCGTTCGGCAGCACGAGTGCGCCGGCCGGCAGGGTATCGATTCCCGCAGCCAGCTCGGTCACGGATACCGGCAGGTTTGCCACCGCCCAGTGCCAGAATCCGGAGCCGGTCGGGGCGTCGGGGTCGTACACGGTGAGCGCGAAACTCTGGGTCTCGGCGGGAAAACCCGACCAGGAGAGCTGCGGGGACACATCCGCTCCGCCCGCGTCGGTTCCATACTGTGCTGCGGCGAGCGGTGCCCCGTCGGTCATGTCGGTGCTGCTGAGTGAAAACTGGGGAACGGCGCCGAACCGGGCGAGCGGGTCCTGGGTCACGATTTGCCTCCTCGATACGGCTGACCAGTGGCAGTACAGACAGTGCGGCCAGCCTACGCGCGCTCTCCGGAAATGCGCACAAAGTAAAATGGGCCCATGGCCATTCCGAAGATTCTGCTCTTTTACATCTTCACGCCGCTGGCCGACCCCGATGCGGTGCGACTGTGGCAGCGCGACCTGTGTGCAGGGCTCGGTCTGCGCGGGCGCATCCTCATCTCGAAAGACGGCCTGAACGGCACGGTCGGTGGCGACCTGCCCGCGATCAAGAAGTACATTCGCAAGGCCCGCGACTACCCGGCGTTCAGGCACATCGACTTTAAGTTCAGCGAGGGCACCGGCCTCGACTCGCGCGGCCACAGCCTCGATTTTCCAAGGCTCGTGGTCAAGGTGCGCGAGGAGATCGTGAGCTTCGGCGCGCCCGGCGAGCTGCGCGTCGACAGCGCCGGAGTGGTCGGCGGTGGAACCAAGCTGCAGCCGGCCGAGCTCAATGCGCTCGTCGCCGAACGCGGAGACGAGGTCGTCTTCTTCGACGGGCGCAACCGGTTCGAGGCCGAGATCGGCCACTTTCGAGACGCGGTCGTGCCCGATGTGGCCACCACGCGCGAGTTCGTGGCCGAACTCGACAGCGGCAAATACGACCATCTCAAGGGCAAGCCGGTCGTGACCTACTGCACCGGCGGCATCCGTTGTGAGGTGTTGAGCGGTCTCATGAAGTCGCGTGGTTTCGGCGAGGTGTACCAACTCGATGGTGGCATTGTGCGTTACGGCGAGGCTTTCGGCAATGAGGGTCTGTGGTCGGGTTCGCTCTACGTCTTCGACCAGCGGATGTCCATCGACTTCGCTCCCGGCGCTGCCGTGCTCGGGACCTGCCAGGTCTGCGCCGCGCCCACGACGAACATGCTCAACTGCCGGGATGCCTCCTGCCGCGAACAGCTCGTGGCCTGCCCGGAATGCGTCACACGCGAAGCGCCCGCCTGCGCCGCGCACGCGTAGCTCGACCACTCGTCTCGACTATCCGTTCGTCGCGGCTCGACCGGTGGTGGTCTCGGCGGCGCTGGTCGACGAGCAGACGCTGTGCTTGGATGGCGTGTGACCTATGACGCGCTGGCAGTCCGCTCCCACTTTCCCTCCCTCTCCTCCGGGTTCGCCCACTTCGACGGTCCGGGCGGCACGCAGACGCCTCGCCAGGTCGCCGCCGCGATCGCCATCACCCTGACCCGACCGCTGTCCAACCGCGGAAGCGGCAGCCTGCCGGAGCAGAACGCCGACAACGCCGTCACCGTCTTCCGCACGGCGATGGCCGACCTGCTCGGCGCCGACCCGCACGGCGTGGTCTACGGCCGCAGCGCCACCCAAATCACCTACGACTTCTCCCGCCACCTCGGCCGCAGCTGGAATGTCGGCGACGAGATCGTGGTCTCCAGGCTCGACCACGACGCCAACATCCGTCCCTGGATCCAGGCCGCTGAGCATGCCGGCGCCACCGTCAAGTGGGTCGACTTCGACCCGGCAACCGGCGAGCTCAGCGCCGAGGCGGTCACCGCGCAACTGACCGAACACACCCGTCTGGTCGCCGTCACGGCTGCTTCCAACCTCATCGGAACCCGACCGCCGATCGCCGCGATCGCCGCCGCCGTGCACTCGGTCGGCGCCCTGCTCTGGGTAGACGGGGTGCACTACACGCCGCACGCCTCGGTGGACGTGGCCGCGCTCGGCGCCGACTTCTTCGTCTGCTCCCCGTACAAGTTCCTCGGACCGCACTGCGGCGTGCTGGCCGCCGACCCGGCCCTGCTCGAGCGCATCCACCCGGACAAGCTGGCCACCTCCACCGAAATGGTTCCGGAACGCTTCGAATTCGGCACCCTGCCTTACGAGTTGATGGCGGGCGTTACTGCGGCCGTCGATTTTCTGGCCGCGCTGGCACCGATCGGCGGAAGCCGGCGGGAGCGCCTGGTGCAGGCATCCATCGCCCTGGAACATCATGAGGCGGGCCTGCTCGCCGAACTCGAGGCCGGGCTGGCCGCTCTGCCCGGCGTGACCGTGCATTCGCGTGCCCGCGAGCGCACGCCAACCGTGCTGGTCACCTTCGCCGGGCACCCGGCCGCCGATGCCGCGGCGTTCCTGGCTGCCCGGCGGGTGCTCGCCCCGGCCGGATCGTTTTACGCACTCGAGGCCTCGAAGCACCTCGGGCTCGGTACTGAGGGCGGCCTGCGCATCGGACTGGCGCCGTACAACACGGCGGGTGAGGTGCAACGACTGCTCACCGGCCTGGAGGACTTCCTGCTGGCCTGAACTGAAAAGCCCGGTAGACGGCACTATACGGCCCCTGGGTAATAGGGTGGGAAGCACTACAGAGGGGAGTCGGATGCCTACCGGCGCTGTTATCGAATTCAGCAACATCAGCAAACGCTTTGGCGGGGTCGCCGCGGTCAACGACCTGTCCTTCACGGTAGAGCCTGGGCGGGTTACCGGCTTTCTCGGGCCGAACGGTGCCGGCAAGACCACGTCCCTGCGCATTCTGCTCGGACTGGTCGCGGCGAGCAGCGGAACGGCCACGTTTGGCGGCGTTCGCTACCGCGACCTGCCCAATCCCCTTGCCACGGTGGGCGCAGCCCTCGAAGCCGCCAGCTTCCACCCTGGCCGCTCTGCTCGCGACCACCTCGGCGTGTACGCGATCGCCGCCGGGCTGCCGCGCACCCGGGTCATGGAGGTGCTCACCCAGGTGGGCCTCGCCGCCCATGCCGCCCAGCGCGTCGGCGGCTACTCCCTCGGTATGCGCCAGCGCCTCGGCCTGGCCTACGCCCTGCTCGGCAACCCGGGCGCGCTCGTGCTCGACGAGCCGATCAACGGACTCGACCCGGAGGGCATCCGCTGGATTCGCGGTTTTCTGCGCGACATGGCCGCGGAAGGACGCACCATTCTGGTCAGCTCACACCTGCTCTCCGAAGTGCAGCAGAGCGTCGACGACGTCGTCATCATCGCCCGCGGCGAGCTCGTGCACCTCGGCCCGCTCTCCAGCCTCGATACGGATGCCGCGCCCCAGACGATCGTGGATTCTCCCGACCGCGAGAACCTCACAGCCGCGCTCACTGCGGCGGGCATCACCTTCTCGATCGGCCGCACCGGCCTGCTCGCCGCCACATCCGACCCCGCACTGCTCGGCCACCTCGCTTTCACCGCCGGGGTCGAACTCAGCGTGCTGCACCGGCAGAAAACCGGCCTGGAAGACTCCTTTCTCGCCCTCGTCGGCGGGAGCCACTCGCTATGACCACGTTCCTGCGGTCAGTCTCGGCCGAATTCGCCAAGATTTTCACGACTCGCCTGTGGTGGCTTCTCGCCATCGTTCTGTTCTGTTACATCGGCCTCATCGCCGGTGGGCTCGGCGCGCTGCTCGCCGGCGTCGAGACCGGTGTGATCAGTCCCGACACGGTGAATACCGGCGGTGCCGGCGCCTTCGGTTTCGGCAGCCTCCCACCGATCATCTACAGCTTCGCTTCCTCGGTCGGCTACGTCTTCCCCGTGCTGCTGGGCGTGCTCGCGACGACGGGTGAATTTCGCCACCAGACCCTGACACCCACGTTTCTCGCGACGCCGCGTCGCGGTGTGGTGCTCGCAGCGAAGACGGTCACGCTGGTTCTGGTCGGCGCTGGATTCGGAGTTGTCGGGCTGGCAGCATCCGTTGGTCTCGGCGGCGGGGCGCTGAGCGCGTTCGGTGTGGATGCGCTGCTGCTGGACTCGGAAACGTGGCTGCAGGTCGGTCGCACAATTCTTGCGATGGGCCTGTGGGCTGCAATCGGCGTGGGCTTCGGCGTTCTGGTGCCGAGCCAGGTTGCGTCGATCGTGGTCGTGCTCGCCTTCACCCAGTTCGTCGAGCCACTGTTGCGGCTGGCCGCCTCTTTTCTCGAGGTCACCGCGCAGATCGGCAACTATCTGCCCGGCTCGGCCTCCGATGCCCTCGTCGGTGCGAGCGTCTTCACCCTCGCGAACCCGGCAGGCGCCCCGCCGCTGGACTGGTGGCAGGGTGGTCTCGTGCTGCTCGGTTACGCCGTGGTCGCGACAATGATCGGCTATGCCGTGAGCTGGAAGAAAGACGTCAGCTAGAGCGCTGCGCCGGAAGACCGCTGCATTTTTCGTCGATCGAGCTGGTCGAGACCCCCATCGACCAACGCGAGCCGCCTCGAAAACGCGAGTGTCCGTGCGAATTCAAGTTCGCACGAAAATCCCAATAGATGTGAGAATGGCTCGACTTGCAGGGTTGGGCTTGGTACACTTGTTCTATGAGCCAGTGCGGCGATACCTCCCAGCCGGGCCTCGTCGATCCGTTCGTCGCGGCCCACGGTTACCTGCCTTCCACAGCCGAGGAGCGCGCTGAGTTTGATGTGTTCTGGGCGCAGTGTCAGGCCGATTGGCGGGTTGAGATCGCCGAGGGCCTCGGGCAGTTCGCTCCGTACGACGCCCTCGACGACGTCGATACCGCGCCCGCCAGCACAGACCCCTTCCTAGTTGATGCTGTCGGCCCGGAGCTTGTCGGCCCGGAGTCTGTCGGCCCGGCGTTCTATCGCCGTGCAATGCCTGACGGCCCGCCGCTGCCGGCCAGCCTGGACCTGACCGAGGTCTTCGCCGCCGTACCGCCCGCGCACCGGTTCGATGGGGACCTGCGCGAGGAGATCCTCTACGCTGACTACCTCGCGGCCAATTTCCTCCCGGACGACTTCATCCCGGCCGACCAGCCCGACCCGGCCGACGGCGGTTCGGCGGAGTCGCTGAGTCCGTTCCAGCGGCATCAGGCGCAGTTCGTTGACCGGGTGCTCTACCTGGAGAAGATCATCGCCTGGGCGCAGGCGAGCAAGGCTGAGGTTCTCACCGAGGCGTGGGACTACACGACCAACACCGCCGAGACCGGCTGCCCCGTGTCTGGGCCGGGCCATGAGCATGACTGGGACGCCGCCTTCGCCGCGCAGCAGGGCCTCGTGGCGGAGATGGCGTGCGCGCTGCGCATCCCGAACGGCACCGCGTCCGGCCTGCTCCAGGAGAGCCGCCAACTGGTGGTCGAGCGGCCCGATACGCTCACCGCGCTCCGCACCGGCGATATCTCCCTCCGCCACGCCCGCCGCCTGCTCGACCAGCTCGTCTCCGTGCCGCGGCCCGCCCGCGCCGCACTGGAGGCGGTGCTGCTGCCGCACGCCAAACGCCTCACTCCCACGCAGTTCGAGGGCAAGGCCCGCAAACTGCGGGAACGGTTCCACCCCGACAGCATCACCGTGCGCCGCGCCAAGTGCCTCTCCGACCGCAAGGTGCTGTTCTTCCCCGATAAAGACGGCATGGCCACCCTCTGGCTGCGCGGTGCAGGTGACGACTTGCAGGGCATCTACACCCGCGTCACCGACGCCGCCATCAGCCTGCAGGGCCCGGGCGAAGAGCGCACCCTCAGCCAGCTNCCGGGCGAAGAGCGCACCCTCAGCCAGCTGCGCGCCGATGTCGCCGTTGACCTGCTCCAGCAGGGCGTCACCGGCAGCGGCCTCGGCGCCGGACTCACCGCCAACGTCAATATCACCGTGCCGGTGCTCACCCTCATGGGCAAAAGCGAAGAACCGGCCGACCTTGAAGGGTACGGGCCGATCGACCCGGAGACCGCCCGCCGCCTGGCCGGCACGGCGACGAGTTTCCTGCGCATCCTCACCCACCCGCACACCGGAATCGTGATCGACGTCAGCCAAGACCCCTTCCGAGTACCGGCCAGCCTGAAGAAGTACCTGCGACTGCGCGATGGAACCTGCCGGTTCCCCGGCTGCAACCGCTCCGCCGGGCACAGCGACCTCGACCACACCATCGACAAACAATTCGGCGGCCCGACCACCGCCACCAACCTGCACTTTCTCTCCCCGGCGCACCACAACCTGAAGCACTTCAGCGAGTGGAAAGCCATCGCCGACCCCGACGGCACCCTGCACTGGACCAGCCCCGCCGGCAAGCACTACGCCACCGACCCCGCCACCCGCATCAGCCCCCACCTACAACACACCGCGCCAGCACCACCCCCGCCGACCATTCCAGCACCACCCGTGCCCAACCCATGGAACACTTGCGCCCCTGACGCGCAACCGTTCTAGCCGCCGTCCCGTGCCCCTCCCGATTCGAAAATGACCGGTTCGACCGCTACGACGCTGTCCTGCCACTGCCCCCGCCCCGCCATCAAACCGATGGCGTACAACCAGGGCTTCTACAACCTGTTCCTGGGCATCGGCGCTGTCGTGGGCCTCGGCTTGCACTTCGGCGGCCTCCCCGAAGCGGGCCTCGCGCTCGTGTTGTTCACGACCGCATCGATGGTGCTCGCTATGCTCGCGCGGCATTGATTCAGGGCAGGCTTCCGCTGATCGGCTTCGTGCTGTTCTTGTTCGCCTAGCTGGTCGGTTACGCCGTGGTCCCGACCGTGATCGGCCGTTCCGTGAGCTGGAAGAAAGACGTCACCTAGCGAGACCCCCTAATTCAGGGACCATTCCACCCCCTGCTTGGGGGAGTTACCGCCCTGAGAATCCCTCACTAAGCTCCGATCTGTGCGGTGGCGACCCTGCGGCTGCGAATACAGTCAAAGTGAGGCACCTCTGGTGAGTGAGCTATTTTCTGCCCAAAATCGGTTCCTGGCCGTGGTTGCAACTGCCGCACTCGTTTCCGGGGTCCTCGCGGGGCCACTGACAGCGAGCGCCGACAGCCTCCCTGCGGATGCGACATCCCCCGTGACGGTATCGGCGGACTCGCTCCCCACTGCGCAAATCAACGGGGTCGTCTGGACCCAACTCATTGTGGGCGACACCGTCTATGTCGGGGGCGAGTTCACCCGCTCACGACCAGCCGGTTCCGCCGCCGGCGTGAACGAGGTCATACGCAACAACCTGCTGGCCTACAACCTCACCACCGGCGTTCTGGTCGCATCCTTCAACCCCAACGTCAACGGCGCTGTCCGCGCCCTGACCGTATCTACCGACGGGTCGCGGCTGTTCGCCGCAGGCGCTTTCACGAGCGTGGGTGGCTCCAGCCGGTCTCGCATAGCCGCGTTCGACACGACGAGCGGCACGCTCATTCCCGGCTGGGCACCGGTTATCAACGCGGGCGTCAAAGCGCTCACCTTTGCGGGCAACAGCGTCTACGCGGGCGGCTCGTTCACGTCGGCAGGCGGTCAGCCCCGCGCGAGGATGGCGGCGTTCAATGGCGCCACCGGCGCCCTGCAATCCTGGTCGGGCACGCCGGCCGGTGGCAACATCAATGCCCTCGTTGCCTCTCCCGACGGAAGCAAGGTCGTCATCGGCGGCTCATTCACGACCTATAACGGCAGCTCCAACCCCGGATACGGGATGGCCGCAACCGATTCCATAACCGGCGCTTCCCTGCCGTGGAAGATCAACAATCTGATTCGTAACGGTGGCAGCCAGGCCGCCATCCTGAGCCTGACCGGATCGGCCGACGGCGTGTTCGGCACCGGCTACGTCTTCGGCAGCGGCGGCAATCTCGAGGGAACATTCCGTGCCAGCTGGGACGATGGCAGTCTGATCTGGGTCGAAGACTGCCACGGCGACACCTACTCTGCTGTGCCGGCCGGCGACACGGTGTACACGACCGAGCACGCGCATTACTGCGGCAACATTGGCGGCTTCGAGCAATCCGAGCCGTGGACCTACCACCGCACCCTGGCCTTCAGCATGGATGTCGGCGGCGCCATCACGGCCGACAAGCACGGCTACTACAACTTCGAGGGCACCCCTCGGCCTAACCTGCTGGCGTTTTATCCCGACATCAACACCGGCACCTTCACCGGGCAAGGCCAGGGTCCGTGGCAGGTGACAGCCAATGCCCAGTACCTGCTCTACGGCGGTGAATTCACGACCGTGAACAACAAACGCCAACAGGGCCTGGCCCGGTTCGCCGTGCCCGCCATCGCCCCGAACAAGGAAGGACCGCGTGTCGCCAACGCCTCTTTCGCCCCCTCGGCATTCGTGCCATCGGTCGCCTCGTTCGTGAGCGGAACAGCACGTCTGAGCTGGAAGTCAGCCTACGATCGCGACAACGAGAAACTCACCTATGAAGTACTGCGGGATGGTGTCGCCGTCACCAGCGTTCAGGGACTCTCCTCCGACTGGAATCGACCAACACTCTCGTACTCCGACACCGGGCTCACGCCGGGGCAGAGTTACTCCTATCGAATTCGGGTCACTGACCCGTTCGGTAATACGCAAACCGGCGGCACGGCCAGCGTCACCATCGCCTCCGGCAGCCTCAGCGACTATTCTGCGGGCATCCTTGCGGACTCGCCCCAATCGTATTGGCCGCTGAATGAGGCATCCGGTGCCACGGCCTTCGACTGGACCGGCGGCGCCGACCTGAACCGAAACGCCGGAGTCAGCCCCGGTGTTCCCGGCGCAATCGTGGACTCGGCCACCACGGCGAGCCGCTTCGACGGCACAGAGTCGGGATTCGCCGCGACCGACAATGCGCAGAGCCCCTCGAATTCGTTCAGCGTCGAAACCTGGGTGAAAACCGACAGTACTCAAGGCGGCAAGATCATCGGGTTCGGCAACAGCGCCACCGGCCAGAGCACCGGTTATGACCGGCACGTGTACATGGATACCGGCGGTCGCGTCTGGTTCGGGGTCTACCCCGGAGGAGCGCAAACGATCACGTCACCCGCGTCCTACAACGATGGCCAGTGGCACCACATCGTGGCCAGTCTCGGTGGCTCCGGCATGTCGCTGTCCATTGACGGCAAGAAGGTCGCGCAGCGCGCCAACGTCACCTCCGGGCAGGACTACCAGGGCTTCTGGCGCATCGGAGGGGACAGTCTCAATGGCTGGCCCAGCCAGCCCACCAGCGCGTTCCTCGCCGCCGACATTGCCCAGGTCGCCGTGTACTCCGCTCCGCTCACGCAAAAGCAAATCGTGGCGCACTTCGTGGCCTCCGGCCGAACCAGCCCCGTCGCATCCGCTCCCGCCGACGTCTACGGCGCGGCCGTCTACAGCGCTGAACCTGATTTGTATTGGCGCCTGGGCGAGTCGAGCGGAACGAAAGCGATCGACTCATCGGCTTGGGACCAGCCCGGAACCTACTCGAACTCGGTCAGCCTCGGCGCTGACGGACTGGTCAACGGCACGAGCAACACGGCCGCATCGTTCAACGGCGGGATCGTGAGCAGTGACACCCGGATTGACGCTCCAGCCAGCTATGCGCTGGAATCCTGGTTCAGCACGACGACACAGCAGGGTGGAAAAATCATCGGCTTCGGCAGTGCTTCCACCGGATTATCGGACAACTATGACCGGCACGTCTACCTGCAAGACGACGGTCGCCTGGTCTTTGGCACCTGGACCGGGCAAACCAACACCATCGTGACCGATGCCAGCTACAACGATGGAGCGCCGCACTACGTGCTCGCCCAACAGTCCTCTGCCGGGATGGCGCTCTACGTTGATGGCGCTCTCGTCGGCACTAATCCGCAAACGGGTGCCCAGGGGTACCCCGGATATTGGCGCATCGGCGGCGACAACACGTGGAACTCGTCGAGCCCGTGGTTCGTCGGCACCATCGACGATGTCGCCGTCTATCCGGGTCCGCTCAGCGCCGCCGTGATCGCGCAGCACTATTCGCTCGGCACCGCCACGCCCGTTGCGCAGAACACTGCACCGACCGCCGCATTCACCGTCGCCGCCGAGCAGCTTACTGTCTCAACGGATGCCACCTCTTCGGCAGATTCTGACGGGACCGTCAGGGATTTCGCCTGGTCCTGGGGTGACGACGCCACCAGCGCCGGCGAGACCGCGCAGCATACCTATGCCGCCGCCGGAACCTACTCGATCGCACTGACCGTCACCGACAATGACGGCGCCACCGACACGACCACGCGTTCGGTCACGGTCTCAGCGCCGCCACCGGTGCCGACCGGCATCGCAGCGGATGCCTTCACCCGCGACGTCAGTCGAGGACTCGGCTCGGCCGATATCGGCGGCGCGTGGACCACGACCGGCACAGCCAGCAACTACTCGGTGACCGCTGGTGCCGCAATCCTGCGGGCGACCGCCGGAGGAAGGTCGAACGGCTACCTCGACGGCGTCTCATCGGTGAGTACCGATGTTACGGTCACCACGTCACTGCAGCAGCCAGCCACGGGAGCCGGCACCTACGTTTCCCTGATCGGGAGGCGCGTCGCCTCTGACGACTATCGGACGAGGGTGAAAGTACTCGCGAATGGCACTGTGCAGCTGCAGCTCATGCGCGGCTCCACCACCTTGCAGGCGAGCACTGTCGCCGGGCTGAGCTACGCCACCAACGATCAGTTGCAGGTGCGGCTGCAGGTTTTCGGTACGGCGCCGACAACGATTCGCGCCAAAGTGTGGCGGGTGGGAACCGAGGAGCCCGCAGCCTGGAAGCTCAGCCGGACCGATGCCACAGCCGCCCTGCAGCAGGCCGGATCAATCGGGCTGGCCGTGTACAGCAGCGGATCGGCCACCACACCGATGACGGTCTCCTTCGATTCTCTCTCCGCGATCGCGGTGACGGAGCCGTAGCGCGTGTGGGCTGCCGACCTAGGTCGGCAGCTTGAGCGAGTCGACGAAATCGGCCGCGTGCTGGCTGGTGAGGATGACGCGAGCGAATTCTTCGTTGACCAGATCGATCACCACGGCCGGGCGGTGACGCTTGATCGAGACAAAGTCCTTGCCGCCGTGAAACTTCCAGGTTCCGGCGGCCACGACGAGCGGAACGATCGAGCCAAGAGCGCGAATCCCGCGCAGCCAGATCCACGGATCCTCGGTGATGATCACCGAGCGGATGTTCTCTCGCTGCACCACGATCGACTCACGTCGCAGCGCAAGGGTTCTTTCCGCGCGCGTCAGGTGGATCTCGAGCCGGTCGGAATGCACGCTCAGGGAAGCCATTGTTCCAGTCTGCCCGGTTTCGATCGAAAATCTGTTGTCTGACGCGAACAAAAGCCGTGACGTGCCAACGCAGGATCCCTCCAACGCGAGCGGATGAGCGTGGCCAGCCACGCTCATCCGTCTGGTTAATTGCAGATCAACCCTGGGGCGTAGCGGCGGCCGCCGCCTTGGCCGCAGCGGGAAGTGCCTCGAAAATGCGACCGATGGCGCTCTGGTCGTGGGCGTCCGAGACGAACCAGGCCTCGAACACGCTCGGCGGCAACGAAACACCGCCGTCGAGCATGGCGTGGAAGAACGGTGCGTACCGAAACGCCTCCTGGCGCTGCACGTCGGCGTAGGTGCGCGGGGCTGAGCCCTGCGCCTCCTCGCCGAACACGAAGCTGAACAGATTGCCGGCCCGCTGCACCCGGTGCGCGACGCCCTCGGCCGCGAGGGACGCTGACACAGCCTCCGAGAGGATGATGGCGGTCGCGTTGAGCCGGTCGTACACGCTCACGTCGAGCAGGTTCAACGTCGCGATGCCGGCCGCGACGGCGACCGGGTTGCCGGAGAGCGTTCCGGCCTGGTAGACCGGGCCGGTGGGTGCCAGAAAGTCCATCACGTCGGCCCGGCCGCCGAGGGCTGCAACGGGAAGGCCGCCACCGATGATCTTGCCGAAGGCGAGCAGGTCGGGCGTGTAGAACTCTTCCCCGGCCGACTCGAGGCTGCTGGTCTCCAGGCCCCAGAAGCCGGAACGACTCACCCGAAAGCCGGTGAGCACCTCGTCGAGGATGAGCAGGGCGCCATTGGAGTGCGCGATCCCGGACAGCGCGGCGTTGAACCCGGCATCCGGGGCGACGACACCCATGTTGGCGGCGGCGGCTTCGGTGATGATGGCGGCGATTCGACCGGGATGTGCCTCGAACGCAGCCCGCACGGCGTCGAGGTCGTTGTACGGCAGCACGAGAGTCTGTGCCGCCGTGGCGGCGGTGACGCCGGCCGAGCCGGGCAGAGCCAGCGTGGCGAGGCCGGAGCCGGCCTGGGCGAGCAGGCCGTCGGAGTGGCCGTGATAGTGACCGGCGAACTTGATCAGCAGGTCACGACCGGTAAACCCACGGGCCAGGCGAATGGCGGTCATGGTGGCTTCAGTGCCGGTGGAGACCAGACGCAGCTTTTCGACCGCGCCGACCCGCTCAGCGACGAGCTCGGCCAGTTCGGTCTCGGCCGGCGTTGAAGCGCCGAACGAAAGCCCGAGGGCGGCGGCATCCTGAACGGCCTTGATGACCTCGGGGTGCGCGTGGCCGAGAATCGCCGGTCCCCACGAATTGACCAGGTCGACGTACTCGCGGCCGTCGGAGTCGGTGACGTAGGCGCCGGCCGCCTTCACGAGAAAGAGCGGGGTGCCGCCGACCGAGCCGAAGGCGCGTACCGGCGAGTTGACCCCGCCGGGAATCACTCGGCGGGCGCGGTCGAACAGTTCGTCATTGCGGGAAGCCGCGTGTTCCACGGGTGTCGACATCGTGTTGGTCATGCTCGCTCCTCCTTGAGCCAGGTGGCCAGTTCAACGGCCCAATAGGTAAGTACGGCGTCGGCTCCGGCCCGGCGGATGCTGAGGACCGACTCTTCGACGGCGCGGCGGCGGTCGATCCAGCCCTGAGCGGCAGCGGCCTCTATCATGGCGTACTCGCCGGAAACTTGATATGCCCAAACCGGAATATTGCTCATGGCGGCAACTTTGGCGAGCACGTCGAGGTAGCTGCCGGCCGGCTTGACCATGACGATGTCGGCGCCTTCGTCGATGTCGAGCTGGGCCTCACGCACACCCTCGCGCCGGTTGGCCGGGTCAAGCTGGTAGGTGCGGCGGTCGCCGACCAGGGTGGAGGCGACGGCTTCGCGGAACGGGCCGTAGAACGCGGAGGCGTACTTGGCCGAATAGGCGAGCACGGCGGTGTCTTCGAATCCATTGGCGTCCAGGGTCTCACGCACGGCGGCCACCTGGCCGTCCATCATGCCGGAAAGACCGAGCAGCGCAGACCCGGCGGTGGCCTGGGCCAGCGCCATGTCGCGGTAGCGCTCGAGGGTGGCATCGTTGTCGACGTGGCCGTCGGTCGCGAGTACCCCGCAGTGACCGTGATCGGTGAATTCGTCGAGACACAGGTCGGTCTGCACGACGAGCGCGTCACCGATCTCGTCGACCAGTGCGCGGGTGGCGAGGTTGAGGATTCCCTTAGGGTCGGTTGCGCCGGTACCAATCGCATCCCGCACTTCGGGCACGCCGAACAGCATGACACCGCCCACGCCGGCCTCGGCTGCCTGCACCACAGCGCGTCGGGCGCTATCGATGCTGTGCTGCACGACGCCGGGCATCGAGCTGATCGGGCGTTGCTCATCGCCTTCGCGCACGAACATTGGGAGAACGAGCTCCGCCGGGTGGACACGAATTTCACTGGCCAGGCGACGAAGCGCGGGGCTGGTGCGCAGGCGTCGGGGGCGAATAACGGGGTTGGTCACCCCTGTACCTTACGCCGCCAGGCTGTACGTTTCGTTATCCGGTCGTTACCTGGCTCGATCAGAGCGCCGGTGCGGTTCCCGCCAGCGCGGTGTCGACGAGGGCCTCGATGAGGGACTCGGCGCTGCGCTCGGCAGCGACGACGTCCACGCGCAGTCCGAGCGCCCGGGAGTCCTTCGCCGTCTGCGGACCGATGCAGGCTACGAGTGTGCGTTCAGGAATGTCGCCAAACTGCTCGCGCACCTGGCGTGCGACGCTGCCGCTCGTCACGAGAACGGCGTGCACGAGGCCCGCTTTCACATCGGCGACGACCTGGTCGCTGACCGGAACACCGATGGTGCGGTAGGCGACGACTGATTGCACGTCGTGGCCGACCCGGCGCAGCCCCTCGGAGAGCAGCGGCTTGGCGATCTCGCTGCGTAGGGTCAGCACGCGTAACGGGATGACCCCGGCCGTAGCGGTCTCCCATTCCTCGAGCAGACCGCGGGCCGAGTTGTCCTCGGAGGGGACGATGTCCACGTGGTATCCGGCCGCGATGAGCGCCGCCGCTGTAGTCTCTCCGACCGCGGCGACGCGTGTTCCCGGTGCGATGATCGCACGGTGCGACGACAGAACGTCGACGGTCGTGGCGCTCGTGATGGTCATCCAGTCAAAGTCGCCGGCGGCGAGGCGGGTGAGCGCCGCGTCGAGGGCTGGGGCGTCGTCGGTCGCGGCAAAGTTGATCATGGGAGCCACGATCGGATGCGCACCCTTGGCCCGCAGATTTGCTGCCACCTGGTCTCCCCAGGGTCCGCCGCGCGGAACGAGAACTCGCCAGCCCGCGAGAGGCTTGGTCATTCGATTGGTCACGTGGGTCACTCAGTCACTTTCAGGGGAGAGAACTCGGCCGCGCCACCGGCCAGAAGATCTATGGATACTCGTTCGGCCACGTCGAGCGCGGCTTCGGTGAGATGGAGGGCGGAGTGCGAATCGGGGGTCGCCGCGTGCGAGCTGGTGACCTTGCGGGAACCGTCAGGGCTGTACACGGTGGCGGTGAGGAAGAGGAGCCCATCGTCGACGACCGCGGTCGCGCCGATCGGTGCTGCGCAGCCGGCTTCGAGGCGGGCCAGCACCGTGCGCTCGGCGGTGGTCGTCGCCTGAGTGGAGGCGTGGTTCATGGCGGCGAGCGCAACGCCGAGCAGGCGTTCTGGTCTGCCGGCGCGCACCTCGATGGCGAGCGCACCCTGGCCCGGAGCCGTCGGCCAGGCCGACAGGTCGAGAAATTCGGGCGCGAGCGAATCGAGCCGACCGAGACGTCCGAGGCCGGCGGCGGCGAGCACGACGGCGTCGAGGTCGCCCTCGGCGACGCGGCCGAGGCGCGTGTCGATGTTGCCGCGAATGTCCACGATCGTGAGGTCGGGGCGACGCTCCAGCAGTTGGGCTACCCGGCGCGGCGAGCCCGTTCCCACACGGGCGCCCTCGGGAAGGGTGTCCAGGGTGAAGCCGGCGCGCGCGCAGAGCACGTCGCGGGCATCCGCTCTCTTGGGGGTTGCGCCGATAACGAGGCCCGGGTGGGGCTCGGTCGGCAGGTCCTTGAACGAGTGCACGATGACATCGCACTCGTCGTTCAACAGGGCTTCGCGCAGGGCGCTCGCGAACACGCCGGTGCCGCCGAGGCTCGAGAGCGGTTCGGTCGAGGTGTCGCCGTGCGTGGTGACGCGCACGATTTCGACCTCGACACCGGCCGAAGCCGCGATGCGGTTGACGATGGTCTGGGTCTGCGCGAGCGCCAGGGCGCTCGCGCGGGTGCCCACGCGGATCACGGTCATGGCGCCATTCCGGCGACGGCCGGCTTGAAGCCGAGGCGCACGTTCTCACAGCAACCGGGGCGACAAACGTCGTACCAGGGTCCGAGAGTGGTCTCGGCCGGGCGGTCTTCCACCGGGGTGTCGTTCAGGCGTTCCTCGATCAGGTCGACGAGGCCGCTGACGAAGTCGGGCGACACACCGGGGGTCGGCACACGCACGGCCTTGATGCCGAACTTCTCGCTCGTCTCCATCGCCTCGTTATCGAGGTCCCACATAACCTCCATGTGGTCGCTCACGAAACCGAGCGGCACGATGATGACGGCACGGATGCCGCGGGCCGGCAGCAGGGCGATCGCGTCGTTGATGTCGGGTTCGAGCCACGGCATGCTGGGCGGGCCGCTGCGGGACTGGTAGACAAGCTGCCACTGCGTCTTGAGCGGCACCGAGGAATCGTCCGGTTCCACGAGGGAGTCCATGACGACCTGGGCAACGGCGCGGTGCTGGGCCTCGTAGGCACCGCCCTCGCTGAAGCCGCGCTCGGGCGGGCCACTCTTGTTCGCATCGGTCATCGGGATGGAGTGGGTCGAGAACAGGATCTCGACCTCAGTGTCGACGTTTATGCCGGGGACAGCTGCCACGACGTCAGCCAGTCCCTGGGTCACGCCGGTGATGAACGGGGTCACGAAACCAGGGTGGTCGAAGAACTGGCGGATCTTGTCGATGTGCACGACGTTCGTCAGACCGGTGTCGCTGAGGGCCTTGGCGAAGTCTTCGCGGTACTGGCGGCATCCACTGTAGGAGCTGTAGGCACTCGTGGCGATCGCGAGGAGGCGATCCCGACCATTGTCGTGGGCTTCGCTGATCGTGTCCTTCAGGTAGGGCGCCCAGTTGCGATTGCCCCAGATGACCGGCAGGTCGATGCCGCGCCGGTCGAGCTCCACCTGCAGTGCCGCCTTGAGCACGCGGTTCTGGTCGTTGATCGGGCTGATGCCGCCGAAGTGGCGATAGTGCGTGGCGACCTCTTCGAGGCGTTCCTCGGGGATGCCGCGGCCTCCGGTCACGTTGCGGAGGAATGGGATCACGTCGTCCTGGCCTTCGGGTCCGCCGAAACCGGCCAGCAGCACTGCGTCGTAAGCGGTCATTACTGAAGCACCTCGACCAGCTCGGCGGTGGAGATGCGGCGTCCGGTATAGAACGGGATCTCCTCGCGCACGTGGCGACGCGCCTCGGTGTCGCGCAGGCCGCGCATCAGGTCGACGAGCTCGGTGAGCTCGTCGCTCTCGATCGGCAGCAGCCACTCGTAGTCGCCGAGGGCGAACGCGGAGACGGTGTTGGCGATGGCTCCGCGGTAGGCGGCACCCTTGCGGCCGTGGTCGGCAAGCATGCGACTGCGGTCTTCCTCGGGAAGCAGGTACCACTCGAAGCTGCGCACGAAGGGGTAGATGGTGAGCCAGGCCTTCGGCTCGATGCCGCGCAGAAAGCCGGGCACGTGGCTCTTGTTGAATTCGGCGTCGCGGTGCACGCCCATGGCATTCCAGGTGGGCAGCAGGCTCTTGAGCAGGCGGCTGCGGCGCAGTTCGCGGTTGGCCCATTGCAGGGTTTCAGCCTCGGGCGCGTGGGTCCAGATCATGACGTCAGCGTCGGCCTTGAGGCCGGAGACATCGTAGAAGCCGCGCACGGTGACGCCCTCGGCTTCGATCAAGGCCACCACGTCGTCGAGCTCGTTCACGGCGTGCGGAACATCGCGGCCGTCGAGATCATCGGGGTTGTGCGGGTCTCTTCGCAGAACGGTAAAGAGGGTGAATCCTTGCGGCGAAGCCGCGGGTACCTCGGAATCGGTGGGGGTGGTGGGCTGAACGCTGGGTACTGCCTCTCCGGCAGCCGGGTGAGTCATGGTTCTAGTTTGCTCTGTATTGCGCCCGGCACCAAAATGAGCCCACCGGTTCCTGTGAACCGACCGAGCGGGCCTGGTGGGAACTAGCGGTTCTTGGCCACCGCTGAGGCTCCGAACCAGACGATAACGCCCACGACTGTCGCCGCTCCGAGGGCAATGCCCACGAGAGCGGCCGGACTGTCTTCGCCGAGCTGGCGCAGGGCGTGGGAGAGCTGACGCCGTTTGATGCGCAGCTGTTTGGGCAAGTTGAACTTGTACTCGATCGCGTCGAGCGTCGAGGCGAGTTCGGCCCGCGCGTGCCGCGCTTCGGCACGAAGATCGCCGATGCCGTGCTTCTCGGTTTGCGTGCCGCTATTTGGTGTCATATTCGCCAACTCCCTTGAATGCATCTGCGTCCAGGCGGATGCTCGCGTGCACGCCCTCGGGGTCTGGTTTCGTGGCTGCCTTCACCCGATTGACACCGATGAGCACGAGGATGACGGCGAGCAGCACGAGCGCCACCGCCACGATGAGGGTGGCCAGCCAGAGCGGCAACACCAGAGCCAGCGCGATCACCGCGAGGGCGACGAACACTCCGAGTGCAAAAAAGAGGATGGCTCCGGCCACGATGAAGAGGGCAGCACCAACCCCGAAGTTCTTGGCCTTCGTGGCGAACTCGGCCTTGAAGGCATCCAGTTCGGCTTTGACGAGGGCACTGATCTGGCCGGGCAGCTCCCCGATCAGGGCGAGCAACGGGCGTTTGCTCTTCGGGTTGAATCCACTGCTAGTCACGGATTGCCTTCCCTAGGTTCGGGTGTCGGTGTTTCGGGTGTCTGAGAATTCTACGAGTTGCCGTCGGGCTTACTGCGCGTCGGAATCGTCTTCGTCGGGCTTGGCTTTAGGGGTCGCTTTCGGCTTCGGCTTTGCGGCGGCCGTTCGACTCGTGGTCGTGCTCGCCTTGGCGGCTGGGGTGGTCACGGCGGGGGTGGAAGCCTGCTTTTTCTTGGCGACCGCCTGGTTGACCGCTTTCTTGCCGGCCTTATACAGGGTGGAGGGAACGTCTCCAACCAGCTCGAGGGCGGCATCGCGCACCTCGGTCACCCGGCGCTGCACAGGTTTGGCGTTCCAGAGATCATTGGCAGCGGCGGCGATCTGGTCGTAGCGTTTGCGGCCGGCGCGTGCACCGAGCACGTAGCCGACGAGTCCGCCCGTGATGAACAGAAGCTTTCCGCGCATTGAGTCTCCACTTTCGTAAGGTCTCCCCAGAGTAACCCGGTTCGCCGTTTCGGTCTCGGGTGCGCCCGGGTATGTCACACCGCGCTCGTATCAATACAGGAAGTGCACAGTTTCGGCGTCCGCTAGAGGTCGGGGGCGGTGATGGTCAGGCCGAGGGCGGCGTGCCGAATGCGGTCGCCGGCCTCGAGGGCGTGCGGGATGACCGAGGCGAGGCCGGTTCCGGCCAGCCAAGCACCGGTGATCTCCAGTGCGGGCGTCGCGGCCACGGCCTCGTGCACCAGCTGGGCGCGTTCGGGCGCACCGAGAGTGGCCGGTGACAGCGCGTCACGCCACTCGGTGCGGGCGAAGGCGCGCACGCAGCCGGCCGGAAGCGGCACACCGAGCAGGGTGGCAGCATCGTGCAGGGCGAGCGCCTGCAGTTCAACGTCGCTGAGGTCATCGGTCGGGTTGGAGTGACCCGCCCGGCCATAGGACAGCCGCACGACATGCCGGCCGGGGCCGGCCGCGTCGGCAACCCAGGCCCACTTTGCGGTGACGTGCGTGAGCGCCTTCGCGGTGACATCGGGGGCGTCGATCGAGACGAGCACGCCGGTGCCGCGCGGGTGAGCGTCGAGGGCGGGCGCATCGAGCACGAGCGAGGTGAGGGTCACCGCGGTCGGGGCCGGCCAGTCGAGTTCGGCGAGCGCATCGAACCGGGCGCCGAGCGGATTGACCAGTCGCAGCGCCTGGGCTCCCTGAGTCGCGATGATGACGTAGCGGGCGGTGATGGTCTGGGTCGTGGTGCCGACGTCGGCGGGGTCAGCTGAGTCGATCGGGTCAGCCGGGTCGGCGGGCGCGGCATCCGCGGGGCGCGTGACGGTGACGGACCAGGTCGGCGCATCGTCGGTACCGGAGCGAGCCAGGGTCTCGGCCGTCGTGCCGGTGAGGATGCTCACGTTGTGGCGCTCGAGGGCGGTCACGATGGCTGCGGGCAGGCTGGCCATGCCGCCGAGCAGCCCGCCGACGTTGGAGCCGGCGGGGGCGCCGGACCGCAGGGCTGAGACGGCGCCGGAGAGCGAGCCGGCGGTGGTGAGGGCGCGGTTGAGTCCGGGGGCGACGACGTCGATTTCGAGGTCGACGGCGCTCGTCGTGTAGACGCCGGAGGCAACCGGTTCGACCAGGCGGTCGAGTACTCGCGCACCCATGCGCTTTTTCACGAGGTCGCCGAGGCTGTGCTCCCGGCCGATGGTGAGCACGGGCATGAGCCGGTCGAGGTAGGCGCGGAGCGACCCCTTCCAGCCGATCACGCGGCGCACGTCGTCGGCGAGTGGGGAACCAGGAATTCCGAGAACGCCGGCCTTGGGGAGCGGAACGCTCACCGAGGCATTCGCTGACGGGCGTTGCAGAGCGGTTCCGGCGGCGACCTTCTTCGCGCGGGCGCGGGACGGCGAGCCGGAGTTGAGCGCGGGCAGGTGCAGCCAGGCGCCGGCCACGTTGGGGGCGACGATTTGGTCGGTGAGGCCGAGGTCCTCGACGAAAGCGGCGACGGTTCCGCCGCGCACGGCGAAGCTCTCGGCTCCGCTGTCAAGACTGAGCCCGTCGAGAATGTGGCCGGCGACCGGGCCGCCGACGGCATCCGTTGCCTCGATGATGGTGACGGCCAGACCAACCTGGGCGCATTCACGGGCGGCCACCAGACCGGCCACTCCCCCGCCGATCACGAGAACGTCGATCATTCTGTTGCTCCTATTCGGCCGCGCTCACGTCGTGCACGAGGCTGACCAGGCGGGTCAGCACGTCGGGATCGGTGTCGGGCGGAACGCCGTGGCCGAGGTTGAGTACGTGGGAGGGTGCGCTGCGGCCGCGTTCGAGTACGTCGCGCACGTGCGCTTCGAGCACCGGCCAGGGAGCTGCGAGCAGGGCCGGGTCGACGTTGCCCTGCACCGGAACCGCGCCGCCGAGCCGGCGGTTGGCCTCGTCGAGCGGTACGCGGTAGTCAACGCCAACGACGTCGGCTCCGATGTTGTGCATCTCTTTCAGTAGTTCGCCGGTGCCGACGCCGAAGTGCACGATCGGCACGTTGCGATCAACCGAGACGTCGTCGGCGCCGGGCACCGTGTAGGTGAGATCGCGCACGTGGGCGATCGCCGCAGCCGAGGCTGGAGCAACGGATGCCGCATAGTCGGCCAGCGAGAGCGCTCCGGCCCACGAGTCGAACAGTTGGGCCGCGCTCGCGCCGGCGACCACCTGGGCGCGCAGGAACCGGCCGGTGACATCGGCGGTCCAGGCCATGAGCTTCGCCCAGGCCTCGGGCTCGGAGTGCATCAGGGTGCGGGCGTGGATGTGATCCTTGGAGGGACCGCCCTCGACCAGGTAGGCGGCGAGGGTGAACGGGGCACCGGCGAAGCCGATCAGCGGGGTCGACCCGAGCTGCGAGACCGCCAGGGCCACGGCGTCCCGAATCGGCGCGAGGGCCTCCTCCAGAATGGCGGGGTCGAGGGAGGTGAGTTCGTCGACATCCGCTGAAGTGCGCACGGCCTTGCCGAGAACGGGACCCTTGCCGGCCACGATCGACACGTCGACCCCGACGAGCTTCAGGGGAACGACGATGTCGCTGAAGAAGATTCCTGCGTCGACGTTGTGGCGGCGCACCGGCTGCAGCGAGATCTCACTCGCCAGTTCGGGGTCGAGGCACACGTCGAGCATGCGCGTTCCGACCCGCAATTCGCGGTATTCGGGCAGCGATCGCCCGGCCTGGCGCATGAACCACACCGGGGTCACGGCGGGCCGAGTGCCCTGGTAGGCCTGGATCAGGCGGGAGTCGGCGGTGAGGCCGGAGGAGAGTGGATGCTGCGCGTCGAGGATCATCACGCCCATTCTCTCAAATATCCCTGACGGCGCGCGACGGAAGCGTACAGCAAGAAGTCGTAGAATCGGCTAGTGCTCATTCTTCTTTCCGCCAGCCACAAAAACTCCACCTTCGATGTGCTGGAGAAATTGTCTGTGGGCGGGGGCTCTTCGGCCACCCGCATGGTTCGGCAGCACGGGCCACTCAGCGGTGCCGTCGTCGTCGCGACCTGCAACCGCTTCGAGGCCTACCTCGACCTGGATGAGCCCTACGGCGTGTCGCCGCTGCCCGCCGTCTACGCCGCGATTGAGGCCGTGAGCGCCTCGAGCGGCCTCGATATCGACGTTCTGCGCGACAACCTCACCCTCGTGCACGGCAATGGCGTGGCCGAGCACCTGTTCGCGGTGACCAGCGGGCTCGAATCCGTCGTCGTCGGCGAGGTCGAAATCGCCGGCCAAGTGCGCCGCGCGCTCGAGCAGGCTCGCGCCGACGGCACTACGAGCCCCGAGCTCGAGCGTCTGTTTCAGCGGGCCTCGCAGACCTCGCGCGGCGTGAAGAACCGCACCGGCATCGGATCGGCCGGCCGCTCGATCGTGCGCCTCGCCCTCGAGCTGGCCGAAAGCCGGGTCAGCGACTGGTCCAGCGCTCGCGTGCTTTTGGTCGGCACCGGACGCTATGCCGGCGCCTCGCTGGCCGCCCTGCGTGACCGCGGAGCCGAGAACGTGCGGGTGTACTCGCCCTCGGGCCGGGCCGTCGGATTCGCCACCTCGCACGACATTGACGCCGTACCCGCCGAGGATTTCGCCGCCGAGGTGGCCCGTGCCGACGTCGTCGTCACCTGCACTCTGCGCGACGACCACGTGATCGATGCCGCCCTGATCACCCGTGGTCGTGCCGAGATCGGCACGGACCCGTTCGCCATTGCTGGCGCCACCGCCGACGCTCCCGCCCGGCTGTGCCCGGCTGACTCAGGACCCGAAGCACCGCCGCAGCTCATCATCGATCTCGGCCTGCCCCGCAACGTCGCCCCCGATGTCACCCTGGTTCCCGGCGTCGAACTTCTCGACCTCGAGACCATCAGCATCCACGCCCCGCTCGAAGAGCTCAACGCCACGACCGAGGCCCGCGAAATCGTCGGCAAGGCGGCCCGCAAGTTCTCCGATGTTGCCGAAGAACAGAGCCTCACCCCGGCCGTCGTCGCCCTGCGCAGCTACGTGTTCGAGCTGCGCGACGCCGAGATCGCCCGGGCTCGCAGCCGCGGCGACTCGAGTGAGGCCACCGAGTCGGCCCTGCGTCACCTGGCCGGCGTGCTGCTGCACACCCCCATGGTGCGCGCCCGGGACCTGGCCCGCGCCGGCGAGCAAGACGCCTACCTGACCGGCCTCGACGCCCTGTTCGGCATCGACGTCACACTGCCCGTCGCCGGTACAGCGGATGCCGCCGGCTCCATAGCTTCCTAGCTGACCTCCCCGGTTCAAGGGGCCGAAGGTGGCAGCGCGCGACGGTCAGGGGCGGGCAACCTCGACTAGCGTGACGCCGGCCGGCGCGCCGGGCGTGGACATGGCGGCGAGGGCCGCCGGTGCTTCGGCCAGGGAAATGCGGCGGCTGATCAGGTCCGCGGGGCGCAGTCGGCCGCTCAGTACGAGGTCGAGCAGCGCCGGGTAGTCGTGGGCCGGCATTCCGTGGCTGCCGAGCACGGTCAGTTCCCGCGCGATCACCGTGCCCAGCGGCATCCGCGGGTCGTCGGCCAGCAGGCCGATCTGCACGTGCCGCCCGCGAGTAGCCAGCGAGCGGATGCTGATAGCCACGGTATTCTCCCGGCCAAGCGCCTCGAGACTCACCTGCGCACCGTCCACGGTAAGCGCCCGAATGCGTGCGACCACCTCGGCATCGAAGAGCCCGGTCGAGTTGACCACGTGCGCCGCGCCGGCCCGAGTCGCCGCGTCGAGCGCATCGGCACTGATGTCGACGGCGATCACCGTGGCTCCCAGCGCCTGCCCAATCATGATCGCGCTCAGGCCCACTCCGCCACAGCCGACGACCACGAGAGTTTCGCCCGCCTGGAGGCGGGCCTGGTGCACGAGCCCGCGATACGAGGTGGCGAACCGGCAGCCGAGCAGCACTGCGGCGCCGGCGTCGAGGTCGTCCGGAATCGCGATGAGGTTCACGTCGGCGTGGTGCAGCGCGACCCGCTCGGCGTAGGAGCCCCAGTGAGTGAAACCGGGCTGGGTCTGGTTGCGGCAGACCTGGCCGTTTCCGGCGTCGCACTCCGGGCACTCGCCGCAAGCGCAGACGAAGGGCACGGTCACCCGCTGGCCCGCTCGGAACCGGCGCACGAGCGGCCCGACCTCATCGATCACGCCGACCAGTTCGTGCCCGGGAACGTGCGGCAGGGCGATGTCGGCGTCATGGCCGAGCCAGCCGTGCCAGTCGCTGCGGCAAAGGCCCGTGGCCTCCACCCGCACGATCACGCCGGCCGCGCTCAAACGCGGCTCCGGCACTTCGCGCAACATCGGAAGAACACCGAACTCTTCGAAATAGACCGCTTGCATGGTCTCAGTCTGCACGACGGATGCCGGTGCATCCGCTGTGTGAGACTACGCGCCGCGGAGTCGCACGGCCAGGTAGGCCTCGAGCTCGGCGAGCGGCACGCGCTCCTGCGCCATGGTGTCGCGGTCGCGCACAGTCACCGCCTGGTCGTCAAGCGAATCGAAGTCGACCGTGATGCAGTACGGCGTGCCGATCTCGTCCTGACGACGGTAGCGACGACCGATGGCTCCGGCGTCGTCGAAATCCACGTTCCAGAGCTGGCGCAGGTTCGAGGCAAGCTCGCGGGCCATCGGCGACAGCTTCTCGTTGCGCGACAGCGGCAGAATGGCGGCCTTCACCGGCGACAGGCGTGGGTCGAGCTTGAGTACGGTGCGCTTGTCGACGCCGCCCTTATTGTTCGGAACCTCTTCTTCGACGTAGGCGTCAACCAGGAAGGCCATCAGCGAACGGGTCAGGCCGGCGGCGGGCTCGATCACCCAGGGCGTCCAGCGCTCGTTCTTGGTCTGGTCGAAGTACGAGAGGTCTTTACCGGATGCCTTGGCGTGCGTTGACAGGTCAAAGTCACCACGGTTCGCCACGCCCTCGAGCTCACCGAATTCGGTGCCGGTGAAGCCGAAACGGTACTCGATATCGACGGTGCGCTTGGAGTAGTGCGAGAGCTTCTCTGCCGGGTGCTCGAACAGGCGCAGGTTCTCGGGATTGATGCCGAGGTCGGTGTACCACTTCATGCGGGTGTCGATCCAGTACTGATGCCAGGTCTCATCCGTGCCGGGCTCGACGAAGAATTCCATCTCCATCTGCTCGAACTCGCGGGTGCGAAAGATGAAGTTTCCGGGGGTGATCTCGTTGCGAAAGCTCTTGCCGATCTGGCCGATGCCGAACGGAGGCTTCGAGCGCGACGCCTGCAACACGTTGGCGAAGTTCACGAAGATGCCCTGCGCCGTTTCGGGGCGCAGGTAGTGCATGCCGGCCTCGTCATCGACCGGGCCGAGGTAGGTCTTGAGCAGTCCGGAGAATGCGCGCGGCTCGGTCCAGATGTGACGGTTGCCGCAGTTGGGGCAGGCGATGTCATCGAGTCCGTTTTCGGGCGGGCGGCCCTTCTTCTCCTCATACTGCTCTTCGAGGTGGTCGGCGCGAAAACGCTTGTGGCAGCTGGTGCACTCGATCAGCGGGTCGCTGAAAACCTCGACGTGACCGGATGCTTCCCAGACCTGGCGAGGCAAAATCACGCTCGAGTCGAGGCCGACGACGTCGTCGCGGCTGGTGACCATCGAACGCCACCACTGCTTCTTGATGTTCTCCTTGAGCTCGACGCCGAGGGGCCCGTAGTCCCAGGCCGAGCGGGAACCGCCGTAGATCTCACCGGCCTGAAAAACAAAACCGCGGTGGCGGGCGAGGGCGATGACGGAATCAAGATGAGTGGGCGTCGCCACGGTGGCTCCAATGGTCGAAGGCGCAGAATGCGGGCGAGTGCCCGGTTACCCATTTTACGCGCTCGATCCGACCCGAGTTCCCGCTCTGGTTCGGAGCCTTTCTCGCGCGGATGTAACGTTAGTAGGTAGATTCACAGAATTTGCCTTGGCTCAAGGAGGAGAAATGGGCGCTTCGTCCAGCACGACCGAAGAATCGACCGCTCTGAAACGAATTCCGCACGACCTGGCGGTCGCCCTGGATCCCGAGGAGCTTGACGCCCACGATCGTCAGTGGACGCCTCTCAAAATCATCATCTGGTCGGCTATTTCACTGCTCGGTGGCCTCAGCTGGGTCATGCTCGCCGTCGTGCGCGGTGAGACCGTCAACGCCATCTGGTTCGTGTTCGCCGCGATCTGCACCTATCTCATTGGCTACCGCTTCTACTCGAAGTTCATCGAGAAGCACATCATTCGCCCCGATGACCGCCGGGCCACCCCGGCCGAGTACAAGGCCGACGGCAAGGACTTCGCCGCCACCGATCGCCGCGTTCTGTTCGGTCACCACTTCGCCGCCATCGCCGGCGCCGGCCCCCTCGTCGGCCCCGTACTGGCCGCACAAATGGGCTACTTGCCCGGAACCATCTGGATCATCGTCGGCGTCGTACTCGCCGGCGCGGTGCAGGACTACCTGATTCTGCACTTCTCTATGCGCCGCGGCGGTCGCTCTCTCGGCCAGATGGCCCGCGACGAACTCGGCGTGATCGGCGGCACCGCTGCCCTCATCGCGACCCTCGTGATCATGGTCATCATCGTCGCCATCCTCGCTCTCGTCGTCACCAATGCTCTCGCCGAAAGCCCGTGGGGCGTGTTCTCGGTGGGCATGACCATCCCGATCGCCCTGTTCATGGGCTGCTATCTGCGCTTCTTCCGCCCGGGCAAGATCACCGAGATCTCCATCATCGGCTTCGTACTACTGATCGCCGCCATCGTCGGCGGCGGCATGGTGGCCGGCACCGATTTCGGCCAGACCTACCTGCTCCTCGATAAGGTCACCATCGCCTGGGGCATCATCATCTACGGCTTCATCGCCGCTATTCTGCCGGTCTGGCTGCTGCTGGCCCCGCGCGACTACCTCTCGACGTTCATGAAGATCGGCACGATCGGCATGCTCGCGGTCGCGATCGTCATCATCCGCCCCGAGATCAGCGTGCCGGCCGTGAGTGATTTCGCCACGAGCGGCACCGGCCCCGTCGTTGCCGGAACCCTCTTTCCGTTCCTGTTTGTGACGATCGCCTGCGGCGCCCTCTCCGGGTTCCACGCGCTGATCGCCTCTGGCACGACGCCCAAACTCATTCAGAAGGAACGCCAGACCCGGTTCATCGGCTACGGCGGCATGCTCATGGAATCGCTCGTGGCAATCATGGCCCTGGTCGCCGCGCTGTCGATCGACCGCGGAATCTACTTCGCCATGAACGCCTCGCCCGCTCTCACCGGCGGCACCGTGCAGGGCGCGGTCGCTTTCGTGAACAGCCTCGGTCTGACCGGCGTCAACCTCACACCGAGCATGCTGACCGACATGGCCACCAACGTCGGCGAGGAGTCGATCGTCTCCCGTACCGGCGGCGCCCCGACGCTCGCCGTCGGCCTGTCCCACATCATGCAGCAGCTCGTCGGCGGCGCGTCGATGATGAGCTTCTGGTACCACTTCGCCATCATGTTCGAAGCCCTGTTCATTCTCACCGCAGTGGATGCCGGCACCCGCGTCGCCCGTTTCATGCTGCAGGACAGCCTCGGTAACTTCTTCCCGAAGTTCAAGAACACGTCCTGGCGCCCCGGCGCCTGGGCGGCCACGGCGGTCATGGTCGCCGCCTGGGGAGCCGTGCTTCTCATGGGAGTGACGGATCCGCTCGGCGGCATCAACACGCTGTTCCCGCTGTTCGGCATCGCCAACCAGCTGCTCGCGGCGATCGCCCTGGCCGTGTGCATGGCCATCGTCGCCAAGCGGGGCCTGTTCAAGTACCTCTGGGTCGTTGCACTGCCGCTCGGTTTCGCCGCTGTGGTCACGATTTCAGCGTCGTTTCTGAAGATCTTCTCGACTACCCCAGCCATCGGCTACTTCGCGCAGAACCGCGCGTTCTCCGATGCCCTCGCCGCTGGCGAGACGAGCTTCGGCACCGCGCCGAACGTTCTCGCCATGGAGGCTGTCGTGCGCAACACGATGGTGCAGGGCGTTCTCTCGATCGTCTTCGTCGTGCTCGCGATCATCGTGATCCTCACTGCGATTCAAGCCACCTGGAACGCCTACCGCAAGAACTCCAGTGCCACGAGTGAAGATGATGCCGTGCAGTCGCAGATCTACGCGCCGGCCGGGTTCATCATGACCCCGCCCGAAAAGGTACTACAGGCCGAGTGGGATGCCCTTCCGGTGGAGAAAAAAATCAAAGTCAAGGGTCACTGATGACCGTTCTGGCGGGCGTCCGCAAGGGCGCCCGCGGCGTGGTCTGGTTCCTTAAGGGGATTCTCGGCGAGGACGCCTACGAGAAGTATGTGGCGCACCACGCGAGTGAATGCGAAACGGATGCCGCGGGCGCAGGCCGCGCGCCGCATCCGCTCATGACCGAGCGCGAATTCTGGCGCGACCAGACGGACCGGCAGGATGCGAACCCGCAGGGACGCTGCTGCTGACAGCTAGTCTGGACCGATGACGATCGGGGGTGGGGCAGAGCGGCTGCGCGCGCTCCGCACCCGCCTCGGCCGACTGCCGCCGTGGGGACTCGTGCTGCTGATCTGGGGTCTGTCGCGGCTCGTCACGACCGCACTGCTCGGTACGCTGTTCGCCGTCGCCTCGCGGGCTGGCTGGACCTTCGCGAGCTACCGGCGCGACCCGAACTTCTTCACCTTCTCAGGGTCGTGGGACAGCTCGTTCTACCGACAAATTGCGCTGCACGGGTATCCGACCGAGCTGCCGACGGATACCGCCGGACATGTCGAGCCAAACGTCTGGGCGTTTCTGCCAGTGTTTCCCTGGCTGTCTCGCGGTCTGGCGCAGCTGGCCGGCCTCGACTTCTACGTGGCCGGCGTGCTCGTGGCGACCCTGTTCGGCGCCCTGGCCGCGCTCGCGCTTCACCGCCTGCTGGAACCGCGAGTCGGGAGCCATTCGGCGCTGTGGACGGTGGCCCTGTTCTGTTTCGGGCCGCTGTCGTTCATTCTGCAGGTGGCCTACGCCGAGAGCCTGTTTCTGTTCCTGGCGTTCGCGAGCCTCTGGGCGATGATGGAGCGGCGCTACCTGCTGATGATTCCGCTCGCCGCGGTGGCCGCGTTCACCCGACCGGGCGTGCTGGCGCTGTCGCTGGCCCTCGCTTTCATGCTGCTGCTGCGCTGGCGGGAACAAGAGCTCTTCCCCTGGCGTCAGCGCTGGGCGATCGTGGCCGCCGGGCTGAGCATTGCCGCGGCCGGGCTGGCTTGGCCGCTCGTGGCCGGCGCCGTCACGGGCGTGCACGATGCCTATCTCGCCACGGAGTTGTCGTGGTGGACCGGCTTTGTGGGCCGGACGTCGTTCGTGCCGCTCACGCCGTGGTTCCTGATGGCCGGCCGTTACCTCGGCGTGGCAGGCATCGTGCTGGTTCTGCTGCTAATGGCCGGGTTCGGGTGGTGGTTGTCGCGGCGGGCGCTGCATCCGCTTCGGCCGGACGTCATCGCGTATTCGGCGAGCTACGCGCTCTACCTTGTGGCCGTGTTCCTGCCGCAGCAGAGCCTGTTTCGTCTGCTGCTGCCGCTGGCACCGCTGCTCGGCGACCCAATGATCGCCCGGTCGAAGCCGCTGCGTCGCGGCCTGCTCGTGGGCTCGATCGCCCTGCAGCCCGTCGCGATCTGGCTGCTCTGGTTCATCGGGTACCCCTAGTGTCAAACCCCGTAGATCAAGCCGCGCTGCTCGGCGTAGCGGGCGCGCACGTCGACGGCCCAGTCCCGGGCGGCTGAGGGCGTAAGTTCGGTCGCGATCTCGCGCTTCCACTCGGGAAACTCGCCGTCAAGGGCCCAGGCGGCCTGCCGGGCGGCGCCGAGAGCCACGTATTCGCCGGGGGCTGGCAGCAGGACCGGCACGCCGAAGACATCCGCTGCGATCTTCTGCACAGCAGGCGATTGTGAGCCGCCGCCGATCAGAATGACCTGGCGCACGGGCACGCCCTGGCTGCGCAGCGAGTCGAGTGCGTCGGCGAGGCTGCAGACCAGTCCCAAAACGGATGCCTGGGCCAGGTTTTCGGGGCGCATATTGCCCCGTTGCATGCCGGTCAGCGAGCCGGTGGCATCCGGCAGGTTCGGGGTGCGTTCGCCGTCGAGGTAGGGCAGCATGAGCAGACCGTCGGCGTCGATCGGGGCGCTCAGAGCGAGCGCGCCGAAGCGTTCGATGTTCACGTCGAGCATACCGGCCGTGGCTACGAGCGTGCGGGCACCATTGATGGTGGCGAGCAGGGGAAGCTGACCGCCGGCGGCGTCGGCGAACCCGGCGACCGAGCCGGAGGCATCCGCTATCTGGGCAGCGGTGCTGGCGAACACGGTGCCGCTCGTGCCGATAGACACGATCACGTCGCCTTCTTCGGCCCCGAGGCCGAGTGCGGCTGAGGCGTTGTCGCCGGCGCCGGCCGAGACGATGACGCCGCCGCTGGTGACCCCGGCCCGCTCCGACGGGCCGAGCACCCGCGGCACCCTGGCTGCGCGGCCGAGGGCGGACTCGAGCAGATCCAGGCGGTACTCGTTGCTGTGCACCGAGAAGTATCCGGTGCCGGAGGCATCGCTGCGATCGGTCGTGGCCTCGACGGGCCGGCCGAGAATGTTCCAGGTGAGCCAGTCGTGCGGCAGCAGCACCTGTTCGACGCGGGCGGCGAGCTCGGGCCGGTTCTCGTGCATCCAGGCCAGCTTCGTGATGGTGAACGACGCGACCGGCACGACGCCGACCTCGTCGGCCCACATCGAGGCACCGTACTGCTCGGTGAGCGCTCTGGCCTGCGGGGCACTGCGAACATCGTTCCAGAGCAGGGCGTCGTGCACGGGCGTGCCGGTGTCATCGAGGGCGACCATGCCGTGCTGCTGCGCGCTCACTCCGAGAGCGAGCACGTTGCCGGCGCCAGCGGCCGCGTCGGCGCCTCCGGCTTGCTCGAAGGCCTCCCACCAACGCGCAGGGTTGATGCTCGTGCCGTCGGGGTGGGGTGCGCTCTGCAGCTGCAAAAGCTCACCGGTGTCGGCGTCGACGCTCACGACCTTGCAACTCTGGGTCGAGGAATCGACTCCGACCACCACGCGACGTTTCAGTGCCAACGCATCTCCTTTGAAACCTAGTTGTGATCAGCCTAATCGAGGGACTTCAGGAGATGTTCGAGGGTGCCCCGGGCTCCGACCGTGTGCAGCAGGCCAAGCGCATGGTCGTAAGCCGCCACGAAGGCGTCGTCGTCGATCAGGTCACCGAACAGGTCCCGGTCGCGCAGGAAGGAGTGCGGGTCGCTCGCGTAGCCGGTGGCGTTCTGCATGACGGTGTCTTTGACGCGGTCGACAACGTCGATCGGTTCACCGTGCTCGTCAATGCCCTCGGCGTAGCGGGCCCAGCTCGCCACGATCGCGGCGGAGAGGGCGAGCTCGCCGCCCCGGGCGGACTGCTCGCGGATCACCGGCAGCAGCCACTTGGGAATGCGGTCGCTCGACTCGGCGGCCAGGCGGGCAACGGTGTCGCGCACCCCCGGGTTGCTGAACCGTTCGATGAGCTGCGTCTTGTAGTCCTCGAGGTCGATGCCGGGTACCGGCTTGAGCGTCAATGATCCCTCGCGGTCCATGTAGGCGCGCAGGAACCCGGCGATGAGCGGGTCGGCCGCGGCGTCGTGCACGAGGCGGTAGCCCATCAAATGCGCAAAGTAGGCGAGCCCCTGGTGGCTCGCATTGAGCAGGCGCAGCTTCATGAGCTCGTACGGTTCGACGTCGCTCACGAGCTGGGCGGCCGACTTCTCGTACGGCGGGCGGCCGTCGGTGAACGCGTCTTCGAGCACCCACTGCAGGAACGGCTCGCAGACTACGGGCCAGTGGTCGGCGAGACCGAAGGCCTTCGCGATCTGGGCGCGGTCGTCGTCGGTTGTGACCGGGGTGATGCGGTCGACCATAGAGTTCGGAAAGCTCACGGAGGCTTCAATCCAGGCGCCGAGGTCTGCGTCCTTGGCCGTGGCGAAGGCCACGAAGGAGCGGCGGGCGACGCGGCCGTTGTCCTGTAGATTGTCGCAGGACATGACGGTGAACGGCGGGGTCGAGCGTTCGCGTCGACGACGCAGGGCCTCGACGACGAGGCCGAAGACCGTCGTGGGGGCGGCATCCGCTTGCAGGTCGGCGGCGACCTGCGGGTTGCTGAGGTCGAACCGGCCGCTGACCGGGTGGATGTTATAGCCGCCCTCGGTGACGGTGAGGGAGACGATTTTCACCTCGGGGCTCGCGAGGCGTTCGATCACGGCCTCCACGTCGTCGGGGGCGAACAAGTAGTCGATGATCGACCCGATCACGCGGGCGTCGAGCGTGCCGTCCGGGTGTTTCACGACGAGCGTGTACAGGCCGTCCTGCACGAGCAGGGCGTCGCGCATGCGGGCGTCGGAGGGCATGACGCCGACACCGCAGATGGCATAGTCGCGGGCGAGGCCCTGCTCGAGCAGGTCGTCGATCATGAGGGCCTGGTGCGCGCGGTGAAAACCGCCAACGCCGAAGTGCACGATGCCGGCCGTGAGACCGGTGCGGTCGTAGCTGGGAACCTGCACGGTCGCGGGCAGCGACGACAGCGTCGCGTTGCGGAGCTCGACCAGGGCGGGAGTCGTGGTGTCGGTCATGGGTTCCTCATTCATTCGGTGTGCGATTCAATCGGAGCAGCGCGGGCGGGGTCGGCGCGCAACTGCACCGCGCCTCCCAGATACAGCAGGGTGCCGTCAAAGCGGATGCCGGCGAGGTCTGCTAAAACGAGGGTCGCCCCGGTGTCGAGTCCGCGCACGCCGATGCCGACGGTGAGCCCGATCTGGGCGGCCTGCGCCGACTCCACGCCGGCGTCGGCGTCTTCAAACACGACGGCTCGGCGCGGGTCGATGCCGAGCCGCTGCGCCCCCAGGCGATACGGGTCGGGGGCGGGTTTGCCGCGCGTCACATCGTCGAAGGTGACGAGGCCCACCGGGCAGGGCAGCCCAGCAGCCCGCAGCCGGGCGCGGGCCACGACGGCCACGGCGCTCGTCACGATGGTGAACCGGGCGCTAGGCAGCGCCAGCAGCAGGTCGCGGGCGCCGGGCAGGGCTCGCACGAGCGGGGCCGTTTCGACCTCTTTCAGCATGAGCGCGTGGTCCGCGCGGTGCACGTCGACGGCCGGCACGAGTTCGGCGATCGTCTCCCTGGCCGGTCGGCCGTGGATGATGTCGCGGTTAAAGTCGAAGCCGGGAGCATACTCGACGGCCCATTCGTTCCAGGCTACGGCGGCGGCTTCGTCGGAGTTGACGAGCACCCCATCGCAGTCGAACAGCAGGCCGTCGATCGGGTAGCTGCCGATCTCCGACGCCAGGCTGGCCGCCGTCACTGTGTGATCTCCGATTCGAGCGCGCTCGCACGCAACACGGGCACGCCGGCCTCGGCGGCCAGGGCGAGGATCGCGTCATTCACTTCCCCGTCGACGACGAGGTGGTCGACCTCGTCGAGCTGAGCGAACTTCACCAGGCCGTGCGCTTGGAACTGGTCATGGTCGGCGACGAGCACGACGGTGGTGGCGGCATCCATCGCGGCGCGCTTGATGCGGGCGGCTTTCGGGTTGGCAGCGAGCAGTTGGCCGCTCGGGGTGAGGCCGCTCACGCTGATGAACGCGAGGTCGATGCGAATGTGCTCGAGCGATTCTCGGGCCCACTGGCCGGATTGCGAGTCGTCGACCGGATCGACGGCACCGCCGAGGTTGTAGACCGAGAGTTCGGAGTTGCGGCTTGCCACGAGGGCCACCGGAATCGAGGTCGTCACCACCTGCAGCGCGGCGGAGTTCGGCAGGCACACCGACAGCGCCTCGGCAATCGGCCCGGCATCGAGAAAGAGGATGCCGCGCTCCGGCAGCAGGGTCGCCGCCAGGGTGGCGACCGGGTGGGCGACCGGTTCGGGCACCGTCAGCCGGTCGAGGTCATTGACCGGGTCGGCGACGCTGATCGCACCGCCGTGGGCTCGACGCAGCCGTCCGTCGTCTTCGAGGGTGCGCAGGTCGCGGCGAATAGTCTCCTCCGCAACGGCGAGCGACTCGGCGAGCTCGTTCACCTCGACCCGGCCGGCACCGGCGAGCGCGAGCAGAATGCTCGCGCGACGGTCATCGGCGCTGCGACTGGTTGGATCCGGTTTCATGTGGGCTCCCCTGGTGTTCTCGACGACAGGTGTTCTTACAACTACTTGATCGCGCCCATGGCGAGGCCCGTGACGAGGCGCTTCTGCGCCAGCCAGCCGGCCAGGACCACGGGAAGAACCGCGAGAGTCGATGCTGCCGAGAGTACCGCGAGAAACTGCCCGCGCCCGTCGACGAAACTGCCGAGGAACGGGGGAGTGGTGCGTGCCATGGTGGAGGTGAGCAGGCTGGCCAGGAAGTACTCGTTCCAGGCGAAGATGAAGCAGATCAGCGCGGCCGCAGCGATGCCGGGGGCGACGATGGGCATGACCACGCGCACGAGCTCGGTGAAGAAGTTGGCACCGTCGATCTGGGCCGCTTCGACGATCTCGAGCGGCACCTCGCTGAAGAACGAGCGCATCATCCACACCGCGAGCGGCAGGTTCATGCCCACGTAGAGAACGCTCAGGGCCGTGATGTTGTCGAGCATTCCGAGTCCCTGCAGCAGCAGATAGATGGGAATGATCGCGGCCGCGATCGGCATGAACCGGGTGGAAATGAAGAAGAACAGCGCATCGGTCGACTTGATGATCGGGCGAATGGAGAGGCCGTACGCCGCCGGAATTGCCAGCAGCAGCACGATGACGGTGCTCATGACGCTCGCGGTGAGCGAGTTGAGCAGGTAGACGCCGAACCCGCGGTCGAGCACCTCGGTGAAGCGGTCGAGGGAGAGTGCGGTGAAGATGGTCGGAGTTCGGGTCGCGGCCGCGGACTCGGTCTTGAACGCGGTGAAGACCATCCAGGCCACCGGAAAGAAGAATCCGAGCGTGACGATCCACGTGAAAATGGTGAGCGCCGTGCTGGTAGCGCGGTGGCGCATCCGCTTGGCACGGCGGTGCGACTGGGCCGGGGCGCTTGCGCGGGGTACGGTGCCGGGCTTGGTGGCGGTGGCGGTACTCATGATTTGGCTCCTTCACTGGAGAAGATCTTGAAGAGCAGGCGAAGGGCGACGCTCGCCACGATGATGGTGAGCAGAACGGTGATCACGCCATAGGCGGCCGCTTCGCCGATTTCGAGGCCCACGAAGGCGCGTTCGTAAAGCAGGTAGGAGAGGGTCTTGGTGCCGCCCGTGCCGCGAGTCATGATGGCGATCGGGTCGAAGACCTGCAGCAGCATGATGCCGCCGAGCAGCACGGCCAGCTCGATGTACTGGCGCAGGTGCGGGAGGGTCATGTGCAGAAAGCTGCGAACTGGGCCGGCTCCATCAACGGATGCCGCCTCCAGCGTCTCCTTGCTCTGGCTCTGCAGCCCGGCGAGCAGGATGAGCATCATGAACGGCGTGTACTGCCAGGTGAGCACCATGATCACGGTGAGGGCGGGAAAGTCGGTGTTCCACTGCACGGGGTCGACGCCGAGCACCGAGAGGCCCCAGTTGACCATGCCGACGTTGGCGTCGAGCATGGACCATTTGAAGATGAGGGCTGCGGCGGCAGGCATCATGAGGAACGGCGTGATGACGAGGGTGCGGGCCAGGCCCTGGCCGAAGAACTTGCGGTTGAGCAGCAGGGCGATGCCGAGGCCGAAGAGAACGGAGAGCACGATCGACGAACCGGTGATGACCACGGTCGCCGACAGTGACTGCATGAACGCGCCGCCGGTGAAAACGGTCACGTAGTTGTCGAAGCCGGCGAAGCCGCGCGAGCCGGGACGCATCAGGTTCCAGTTTTGGAACGAGTAGTAGATGGTGACGAGGAAGGGAATCTGCGTCACGAGAATGGCGACGACGATGGCCGGCCAGACCAGGGTGCGGGCCAGGCGGAGGGCCTTCTTCTGGCCGGCGCTCAGCTCCGGCTTCGGGGGGCGGCGAAGCGTGCGTGACGCGGCGGGGGCCGGGTCGTGCGCGGGTTCAGCCACGATCAAATCTGGCGCGGTCATCTCTGAGTTCCTTCTAGTTCTCGGCGTTGAACTGACGAGGTTTGGGCGGCGCCTGGTCGACGCCGCCCGCGTTTGTGTGCTGGTTACTTCTGGGCGTCTCCGGCTTGCTGGGCCAGCTCCTGGCCCTTGTTGAGAACGTTCTCAACGGTGTCGCGGCCGGCGAAGACGTCGGCGATGTCCTGCGAGACCTGGTTGCCGAGGTCCTGGAACTCCGGCACGGTGACGTACTGGATGCCGACCCACGGCTGCGGGTTCACTCCGGGCTGCGTCGGGTTGACCCCGAGCATGATGTCCTTGGTGATCGGTGCGAACGCCGAGGCTGCGGCGAGGTAGTCGGCGTTCTCGTAGGTCGAGGTGCGGGATCCGGGGGGAACGCGCTCCCAGCCGAGAGTGCTGCCGACGAGGTTGATGTACTCGGTGCTGGTCGCCCAGCTCACGAACTCCCACGCGGCGTCCTGGTTGTTGCTGGTCTTCGGAATGGCGAGGTTCCAGGCCCAGAGCCAGCCGGATTCCTCGGTTTCCTTGACCGGGGCGTGCACGTAGCCGATCTTGCCGGCGACGGCGGAACCATCGGCCTCGATGGGGCCGGCAGCGCTCGTGGCGTCGTACCACATGGCCGCGTTGCCCTGCGAGAACAGGTTGAGGCACTCGGTGAAGCCGGTCGAGACGGGGTCGGCTTCTCCGGCATCCTTCACGAGGTCGGTGTAGAACTGTACGGCTTCGGTGAACTCGGGCGAGTTGACCTCGGCGTTCCAGTCCTCATCGAACCAGCTGCCGCCGAAGGTCTGCACGACAGTGGTCAGCGGGGCGAACAGCTCGCCCCAGCCGGGCTTGCCGCGCAGGCAGATGCCGGCCACGCCGTCGGACTTGAGGGTGCGGGCGAAGCCGGCAACCTCGTCCCAGGTGGGGTTGGTCGGCATTTCAAGGCCGGCCGCGGCGAACATGTCCTTGTTGTACATCAGGAAGGACGACTCGCCGTAGAACGGAACGGCAAAGAGGCTGTCGTCGACGGTGAGGGCTTCGCGCACGGGCGGCAGCAGGTCGTTGACGTTGTAGGCGGTGTCGGCCTCGGCGAGCGGGCCGAGGTCGACGAGCCAGTCGTTCTGGCCCCAGATCGGCACTTCGTAGCTGCCGACGGTGACGATGTCGTACTGGCCGCCCTGGGTGGCGACGTCCTTGGTGACGGCGTCACGCAGGTCGTTTTCTTCCATGGCGACGAAGTTCACCGTGATGTCGGGGTGGGAATCTTCGAAGGCGCCCTTGAGCTCCTCCATGTCCTTCATCTGCGGGTTGTTCACCGTAGCCAGGGTCAGTGTCACCGGGCCGTCGGCCTGCTGTGCGCCACCTCCGGCTCCGCTGCATCCGGCCAAAAGCACACCCACCGAAGAGAAGGCGATTGCGCTGAGGGCAAGCCTTTTCTTCATGGAATAAGACTTCGTCATCTCAAACCTCTTCATCGTCGACACGTCCTTGTGGACTGGTATGTAGTTACTGTGACCCGATTGAGTGGAAAAAGCAACTCAAATTGTGGTTTTGTGATGTTTTTGTGACGACAAAATGCCCGAGTCTGCATTATTTTTGCTGTGAAACCACAAAAACGGATGCCATCGGCCGGCTTCCGCCCGCCGGATTGCTAGTCTGAGGCGACGGCTGCGCGCCGTCGACTGCGAGGAGGCAGGCATGTACCCAGCGGAACGACAGGCCGCGATCATCGCGCTCGCGCAGGGTGGCACCGGCGAGATCTCCGTGGCCGCTGCGAGCGTCGCGCTCGAGGTCACCGCCGAGACCATTCGCCGCGACCTCGTGGTGCTCGAACGCCAGGGCGTCATCCGGCGCCAGCACGGCGGTGCCCGCCTGGTGCAGAGCACGCCGTTCGAGATTGCCCTCGCGCAGCGGCGGTTGGAGAACGCGCCACAGAAACATCGCATCGCCCAGCGTGTGCTGCAGGAATTGCCGGAGGATGGCGTTGTGCTGCTGGATTCCGGCGCACTCACGCTGGTGATCGCATCCGTTTTTCCGGAGGACCGGCGATTGATCGTCGTGACCAACAATCTGCCCGCTGTGCGGCTGCTTTCGCGTAAACCGCTGCTCACGGTGCTCGCGCTGCCCGGTCGGGTGCGCAGTGTGTCGCAGGGAGCGGTCGACGAGTGGACTCGGGCACGCATCAGCCAGCTCAACGTGGACGTCGCGTTCGTCGGCGGCAACGGCCTGACCGCCGAGGCCGGGCTCACGACGACCATTCCCGACGAGGCCGAGGTGAAGCGTGCCATGATGCTGTCGGGTCGGCGGCGAGTGCTCGCCATGACCTCGAGCAAGATCGGTCAGAACTCGTTCTGCCACGTCGCCGACGCCAATGAGTTCGACCTCATCATCACCGACGACGGAATCGACCCACGCCAGGCCCGCAAGCTGAGCGCCGCCGGGCCGGAGCTCGCGATCGTCTGAGCTGCGACCTAGCGCGCAACCGGCTCGCCGAACAGCGCGAACAGCCAGATCACGATCGATACCATCACCATCGACCAGGTGACCAGGCCCAGAAATAGGCGGGTTGCGAGCGAGGGGCCTGATGCCGGCGTGACGCCCGGGTCGATGAGGGGATCCTCCCGCAGGGAATGGCGTGCCTGGCTCCAGATCGCCGGAACGAGCACGAGCAGCGCCGAAATGATCACGACGGCCAGCGCGGGAACCGTGAAGAGAGTAACAGCGGAGTCGATCGCGAGGTTCAGCCCGATGGGGAGGGCCAAGCCCAGCAGGACGGCGACCACGAACATCCAGGCCCGCGGGCGCACCCGCGCGAGCGACCGCAGGAACGTGGGCATCAGTACGGCGCCGACGATCACGAGGACGAACATGGTGATGGTGGGCAGATCGACGCGCACCGCCTCCCCCTGCACGAGCGGCAGCGCCGACACCGTGAACCCGATGAGCCCCAGCACACCGAGACCGGCCCGCAGGCCCACCCCGTTCACCGCGCGTTGCGGCATGGTCGCCAGGCCGAGCTCGGCCGCGTAGTTCCTGGGGCTGCCGAAGCACTCTTCGGCGCTCGTTCCGGAGTCGGCCAGAAACTCCCGCGCACTGGCCAGCGCATCGCCGATGTCGATGCCCGGCACCGCGAGCAGTCGCAATTCGATCGTGAACTCGTCGAACCAGGTTGCGTCGTCCAGCTTCGCCGAGCGGATGCCCGCGCTGCCGTTTTCGAGATCACGCGGGTTGGTCGTCATGATTCGGCCCCTCTTGTTGGATCGGACATCAATTACTCGGGTAGAGGGCGAAGGTGAGCACGAAGCTGATGGCACCGTAGACGACCATGATCCAGTTGGCACCCACGTACAGAACGCGAGATACCCGGGTCGGGCGCGGCTCGGGGTCACCGCCAGGCTCAATGATGGGGTCGTCCTGGAAGGTGTGTCGCACCTGGTTGAAGATTGGGGGTGCCAGCAGAAGCACTGCGGCTCCGATGGCGATCGGCACCGGCGGGAGCGTGAACAAGATCAACTGTCCCTGATACACGATGAGCGCGAACGGACCCCAGCACACGAATGGCAGCCCACACGCGACCAGCCATAACCGAAAGCGACGAGCGCGCACTATCCAGGGGATGACTCGGGGTATCAATGCAATTGTCACCACCATCCCGGCCAGGCTTATGAGCATCCACAACCGCACGACCAGAGTCTCGTCACCGGCCGCAAGGGGAAAGGACGCTTGCGCCAGCACGACCAGCCCGATGGCACCTATGCCGCTGGTCACTAGGGTCACTCTGGCCGCAGCCCCGGCCGGAGGCAGTGTCGGGAGGTCGAGCGCGGCGGCATAGTGCTGGGCGCTGCCGGAATCGCTGCTGTCGTGATCGATCGGGTTGCTGGTCATCATGATTCGGCCGGCCTTTTCTGCAGGTGATCGTGCACGGTGGTGGAGAAGAGCTGCCAGTGGGCAGACTGGTCCGCAAGTTCCTGCTGCCCGTCATCGGTGAGCGAGAAGTACTTGCGCCCGGGTCCCCCGGCGCCCGGTCGCCATTCGGCGGCGATCCAGCCAGCCGCCTCAAAGCGGGTGAGCAGCGGATAGAGCGTGCCACCCTTGATGGCGCCGAACCCCGCCGCTTCGAGCGCGGTCGCGATCGCATACCCGTAGGTCGGGCCGGGCGCGAGCGTGCGAAGCACGCACAGGCTGAGGGCCGCGCGCATCCAATCGGCCGGCCAGGGTTTCGGTTGCATGACTACATAGTCTCACTAGTTAGTCAGACTGTCTACTTGAGCAGTGACCAGCGCGGGACTTCGCAGAGCTGCGAACCGGGCACGTCGAGCCGACCCGTAGCTTTTAATGACCGAGGTGTGAGTTTCAGGCGCTTGAAACGTTTAAATCGGATCGAAACTCACACCTCAGCACGCGCAACTCAGTGCACGTACTCCAGGAGGTCCGCCCCGACGGCGCGCATACCAGCGAGCACCGCGAGCCGGGTCATCAGCTGGGCGTCGTCGAACACCATCGACACCGCGTAGGTCACGCCGGCACGCGGACCCCGCAGGACTCCCACCTCGCAGCGCACCCCCGCAGCCGTCCCGGTCTTGTTGACCATGAGCAGGCCGTGATCGCTCTCCCGGTGGGCCAGCGGATCAAGTCCGAATGCACTGGCCACGAGCGACAGGTCGGTGTTGAGCGATAGCCAGCCGATCACCCGCGCGCTCGTCTCGGCGTCGACGATCTCGCCGCGGGCGAGCGCGGTGAGCAGCCAGGTGAGTTCCTTGGCGCTGCCCACGGACAGCTGTGGGGCGTCGTCCGGGCCGCGCTTGTCGCGCACCAGGTCGAGCAGCGCCGTGCGACTGAGTCCGAGTTGCTCCGTGCGAGCGCGCACCGAGTGCAGCCCCACGGCGCGAATGAGCACGTTGGTGGCGAGGTTGTCGCTCGTCGCACCGACCAGGGCAGCGAGGTCGGCAACGCCGAGGCGTGAAATCTGCAGGTGCTGCCAGACGCCGGAATCGCCCACGGCATCCGCACTCAACCGTTCGAGCATTGTGGCAAGACCGAATTCGGCGTCGTTCAGGCGCGCGGCCACCTCGATCAGCAGCAGCACCTTCCCCACGCTCGCCGTCGGCATCGACACGTGGTCGTCGACCGAGAACAGCACGCGTCCGGTCGCAAGATCGGTCGCCCGCGCCGAAACCTGCACGCCGTTGAGGGCGAGTTCCCCGAGAAACGCGAAGCCGCGGGTGAAATCCTCAGGCTTGTCCGCCGTGCGGTGCTTGCCGCCGGGGAGTGCGGCGTGGCGAGAACGGGCCGGGACAGCATCCGCTCGGCTGAAGGTAGCGCTGTCGCCATCGCGCCTGGAATAGACCACTGGGTCGATCCTCTCTTCGGCAAACGCCCCGCGCTGGCCTCATCCCCGGCTCAGAAGAACCTGCTCCAGACTAACCCCCGACGGGGGCCACCGGGCTACCAGATGGTGACGCGCTTCTCGGGAGCGAGGTAAAGGTCATCCGCTTCGCCCACCTGGAACGCCTCGTAGAACGCGGGAATGTTGCTGACGATCTGGTTGCAGCGAAACTCGTTCGGCGAGTGCGGGTCGATCGCCAGCAAGCGGATGGCCTCAGCGTCGCGTAATTTCATCTGCCACGCCTGGGCCCAGGAGAGGAAGAAGCGTTCAGCGCCGGTGAGGCCATCGATAACCGGCGATTCTTCACCGTTCAGCGAGAGAAGGTAGGCCTTCCAGGCGATAGAGAGCCCGCCGAGGTCGCCGATGTTCTCGCCGATCGTGAGCGCACCGTTGACGGTGTTCCCGGGGATAGCTTTCGGTTCGAGGCCGTCGAACTGGGCAATGAGCGCGGTCGTGCGCCGCTCGAAGGCTGCCTTGTCGTCGGCGGTCCACCAGTCGGTGAGGCGGCCGTCGCCGTCGTACTTGGAGCCCTGGTCGTCGAAGCCGTGGCCGATCTCGTGGCCGATGACCGCGCCGATCGCACCGTAGTTGGCGGCTGGGTCGCGCGCGTCGTCGAAGAAGGGAAACTGCAAAATGGCGGCCGGAAAAACGATCTCGTTGAATCCGGGGTTGTAATAGGCGTTGATGGTCTGCGGGGTCATGAACCATTCGTCGCGGTCGAGCGGCTTGCCGATCTTGCCGAGCTCACGCTGAAACTCGAACTCGCCAGCGGCCTTGACGTTGCTGATCAGGTCGTCTGCGGTGATCTGGAGGCTGGAATAGTCGCGCCATTTCACGGGATAACCGATCTTCGGCGTGAACTTGCTGAGCTTCTCGAGCGCCCTGGTGCGGGTCTCTTCGGTCATCCACTCGAGGGTGCTGATGCTGTTCTCGTAGGCCGCGACGAGGTTGGCCACGAGCACGTCCATGCTCTCCTTGGCGCTGGGCTTGAAGTGACGTTCCACGTAGATGCGGCCGACGGCCTCGCCGAGGGCGCCCTCCACGAGCGAGACGCCGCGCTTCCAGCGGTCGCGCAGCTGCGGGGTGCCGCTCAGGGTGCGGCCGTAGAAGTCGAAATTCGCCTCCACGAATTCACCAGACAGATACGCAGCACTCGAGCGGATGACCTGCCAGCGCAGCCAGTCCTGCCACGACTGAAGGCGGTCTTCGGTGAGGGTGGTGGCGAGGCCGGCGATGTAGCTGGGCTCCCGCACGACAACCTCTTCGAGAGCGCCGGCCGGGGCGTCGAGGCCCTCCAGCCAGAGGTCAACGTCCGCGCCGGCAGCGAGCGCGGAGACCTGGCCCCAGGTGCGCAGGTTGTAGGTCTTCTCGCTGTCGCGGGTTTCGACCTTGTCCCAGTGATGCGAGGCGAGTTCGGTTTCCAGGGCGAAAACGCGCGCTGCGCGGTCGGCGGCGTCTGCGAAGCCGGCAAGGGTGAACATCCGCTCGAGGAACTCGAGGTACTTGGCCCGAATGTCGGCGAACTTCTCTTCGCGGTAGTACGACTCGTCGGGCAGGCCGATGCCGCCCTGAGCGATGAAGACGAGGTAACGTTCGGGGTTGCCCGGGTCGTTGTCGACGTAGAGGTGGAAGGCGCCGGCGACGCCGCCCCGCTCGAGGCGGCCGAGGGTCGCGAGCAGTTCGGAAATGGTGGTGACGGCGTCGACCGCCCTCAGGTCACTCTCCAGCGGGGTGGCGCCGAGCGCTTCGATGCGTTCTTCGTCGAGGAAGCTCGTGTAGAGGTCGCCGAACTTGCGCTCGAGGGTGCCGGCGGGGGCAGTCTGTGCCTCGACGATGATCTCGCGAACGGCCTTCTCGGCGTCTTCGGCAAGCATCATGAACGAGCCCCAGCGGGCCTTGTCGGAGGGGATCTCGCTGCGCGCGATCCATTTGCCGTTGACGTGCCGAAAGAGGTCGTCTTGCGGGCGCACCTCCGGGTCAAGTTCGTGTCTGTTGATTCCGGATGCAGTCGCCAGTGAGGTCATGGGTTCAGCCTATCTGGGGCGGGTGACAGGTGGCCCAACGGGCGAGATGCGAGCGGCCGCTGTCCTGGTTTGGAGCAAGACCTCAGCAATAGGTGGATGACGTCGTTCGAGAATCTGACCGTCTTCAGTCCTTGACGCACAACGACGACTCTCCCGGCTCCCGGGGCGCTGCATCTACTGCGATTCCAACGCTGTGCTGAGAGCACAGTCGGCCCAATTGTTCGCTGTCAGCGGGTACCTTAGGCTGCGCGACGTTGATCCAGTAGTGACAAAACAACGGGTAATTCAAACAGAGACAAGGATCGACGTCTCCTTCTGACGACGGTTGCACGAGACGTAGAAACCACGCTCGACAAATTAGCTGAAACCAAGTCAAATTAGACTCGGCCAAATGCTGTCCGACTTGAGTTGTCATCCAGGATCTATACGTCGTCGGTCACGACGGGGATCATGACGGCGAGCGGATGCTGCACACAGTCAAACCGCGGTTCTGCGGCATCAGCATTGGAAAGTTCCGCTTCTTCAATCCGGCCTACCGCGCAGGGCCGCTGCAAAAATTGCGCCCTCATTGGCTGCGGGCTCGGTGAGCGCCTTTCGCGCGTCGTCGCCTTCGAGCGATCCAATCTTCGGAAATTTGAAGAGCCGTTCAGCATACGACTTGGCATCGCCCGCTAGTTCTGTGATTTGAGGAAGACCGGCCCCGACGAAAGTGACGGGCAGCTTCTTCTGCACCGTCTTGTGTACGGCCTGAATCAGGGCTTCGAGTTGAGTGCTTCCCAGGAATTGCACTTCGTCAATTAGGATTATCAATCCCTTTTCTTGCTCCTTCGCGGCTTCACCAATCGCAACAAGTACGTCGGTCAGATCCATGCCAAGATCGCCATGGTCGGCAAAGCCTTCTGCTGGTGGAACATCCCACGAGAGTGACCATGCGCCTTGGCCATCCACTGACACCGCGAATGCGCTAAGCACCTCGGCAGCGCGCTTGCCTCGAGCAGTCCATCGAGCTCTCGGTGCCAGCCGGAGTAGTGCTGACTTTAGCTGCGAGAACATTGCCTGACGAAAATGAGTGTTGTTGTGTTTGCTCGCCTCGAGCTCGATCACTTCCCATTTTGAAGCGATGGCTATTTCGACGAATCGATTGAGCAATACCGTCTTGCCAACCCCCGGAGCCCCGTGATAATCATCGATTGCTCGGACCTGCCGCGGGAAAGTCGCTTGAGCAGCGTCTCGAAGGCCTCCGTGTGAGCGTCTCGCCCGATGAGGATCTCAGGTGCGGCGCCGGCATTCGGTGTGTACGGGTTGTCAATGTTTTCCACGTAGACAGTTGAGGCACTTTAGTTTGGTTTATCTATTTTTTCTAAAGTTACCTAATCTCCCAAATCGAACATGTCTGAGCCGGCCACGCACCCTCTGGTCCCTAGACCGATCACGCGACAGGGACCGGCCACCCGGCGAGGGTTACCGCAACCGGGTAGCGCGCACCCGTTTCGGGCGCGGTCGTGCAACAAGAACGCTTACAGCGCCTTGAGCTCCTCGGTCACCTGGGCAACGGACTTCTTGGCGTCGCCGAAGAGCATGGTGGTGTTGGTCGCGAAGAACAGAGGGTTTTCGATGCCGGCGAAGCCCGAGCTCATCGAGCGTTTGAGCACGATCACCGACCGGGACTCGGTCACGTTCAGCACGGGCATGCCGAAGATGGGCGAGTTGGGGTCGTTGCGGGCCGCGGGGTTGGTGACATCGTTTGCGCCGATGACGATGGTGACGTCCGTGCGTGAGAACTCGCCGTTGATGTCGTCCATTTCCTTCATGGCGTCGTAGGAGACGTCGGCCTCGGCGAGGAGCACGTTCATGTGCCCCGGCATACGTCCGGCCACCGGGTGGATGGCGTACTTGACCTCGATGCCGCGGGCTTCGAGCACCTTGGCCATGTCCTTCACGGCGTGCTGGGCCTGGGCCACAGCCAGGCCGTAGCCGGGCACGACGATGACCTGGTTGGCGTAGGCGAGCTTGATCGCGGCATCCGCTGCTGAAGTGGACTTCGCGTGCTGGTCACCGGTGCTGGTGGCCGCAACGCCCGTGGAACCGCCGCCGAAGCCGCCGGCCACGATGGAAAGGATCGACCGGTTCATGGCCTTGGCCATGAGGTTGGTGAGGATCGTGCCCGACGCCCCGACGATCATACCGGCGACGATCATCGCGATGTTGTTCAGCGCGAGCCCGGCCGCTGCCGCCGAGAGACCGGTGAGCGCGTTGAGCAGGGAGATGACGACCGGCATGTCGGCGCCGCCGATCGGGAGCACGGTCATGACCCCGAGGATGCCGGCCAGGATCAGGATTACGCCGAACCAGATCGGATCTGCGCCGGTACTGGCCGAGCCGATCCCGACGATGACGGCCGCGAGCACGGAGCCGAGGAACAGGATCGCGTTGAGCGGCTGCTGCAGGCGTCCGACCGAGAGCGGATGCCCGGGCAAAATCTGCTGCAGTTTCATGAACGCCACGATCGAGCCCCAGAACGACAAGGAACCGATGATGGCCGCGAACAGGGAGGCGATGACGAGCGGAAGCACCGGGCCGGACGCGACGCGCAGGCCGGTGAAGCCGTCGCTTTCGATGAACTCGCCCCAAGCGATGAGGGCGACCGTTCCGCCGCCGACGCCGTTGAACAGGGCGACGAGCTGCGGCACCGCCGTCATCTTCACCTTGCGGGCGGGCGGGATGCCGACGATCACTCCCACCACGAGGGCGGCGATGATCACCAGCCAGCTGCTGGTTTCGCGGATGTGGATCAGGGTCGCGATGAATGCGACGCCCATGCCGGCCGCGGCGATCTTGTTGCCGCGCACGGCAGACCGGGGCGCGGTCAGCCCCGACAGCCCGAGAATGAACATGGCGAAGGCGACGATATAGAGGGCGTAGACGAGGATATCCATGGTCAGTTCTTCCCGTCGGTCGCGCCGCTGGTGGGGCGGGTTTTGAACATGGCGAGCATTCGGTCGGTCACGACGAAGCCGCCGATGACGTTGACGGTTCCGAACACGATCGCCACGAAGGAGATGATCTGCAGCGGAATGCTGGGGTTGTGCGCGGTACCGAGAACGACCAGGGCGCCGAGCACGACGATGCCGTGGATGGCATTGGTGCCCGACATGAGCGGGGTGTGCAGGGTGTTGGGCACCTTGGAGATCACGGCGAAGCCGATGAAGCCCGAGAGTACGAGAATGGCGATATTCGCCAAAAAGCCGGTGTAGTCCATGGTCAGATCCTGTTCGAGACTGAAACGCGCGTGACGCAGGAGAGCGCCACCACGTCGTCGGAATAGTCGGGGTCGAGTCGGCCGTCACGCACGAGCAACTCGAGCAGCGCGGTGAGGTTCTTCGAGTACAGCTCGCTCGCATGCTCGGGCATTGTCGAGGGCAGGTTGAGCGGGGACGCAATCGTGACACCATTGATGACCACGGTCTCGCCGGGAACTGTGAGCTCGCAGTTGCCGCCGGTCTCGCCGGCCATGTCGATGACGACACTGCCCGGTTTCATACCGTGCACGGCCGCGGCGGTCACGAGCCGCGGCGCCGGACGCCCCGGAACAAGCGCGGTGGTGATCACGACATCGAAAGTAGAAATCGCAGTCTCGAGGGAGGTCTGCTGCTGGGCGCGCTCCTCGGCGGTAAGTTCGCGGGCATAGCCGCCGTCACCGGCCGCATCAATGCCAACGTCGAGCCACTGGGCTCCGACCGAACGCACCTGGTCGGCGACCTCCGGACGCACGTCATAGCCGGTGGCACGGCCGCCGAGCCTTTTGGCGGTCGCGAGCGCCTGCAGCCCCGCAACGCCGACACCGAGCACGAGCACGCTGGCCGGCTTGACCGTGCCCGCCGCGGTGGTGAGCATCGGGAAGAACCTGGTCGAGAGGGATGCCGCCAGGATGACGGACTTGTAGCCGGCGACGTTCGCCTGCGACGACAAGGCGTCCATGACCTGAGCCCGGGAGATGCGCGGGATCGCCTCGACCGCGTAACCGACGATGCCCGCGTTCTGCAAGGCGGCGATCTTGTTCTCGGTGTTTCGCGGTGCGAGGAACCCGATCAGCGTCGAGCCCGCCTTCAGCCGAGCGATCTCGGTGTCGGTGGGCGGAGCGACCTTGAGCACGATGTCCGCGCTCCAGGCGTCACCGATGGTGGCGCCGGCTGCGAGGTAGAGGTTGTCACCCATGAGGGCCTCCGCCCCCGCGCCGGACTCGACGACAACGTCAAGTCCCTTCGCAATGAGGGAGGCCACGGCGCGCGGCACGAGGGCGACGCGCCGCTCATCCGCCCCGCTCTCGCGGACGACGCCGATGCTCGGTGCCTCCTGGTGTGTTTGGTTATCAGGCACGGTGGAGCCTTTCGAAGCGGATGTTCGCACACTCGTCTGTGAGGCGGCAATCACCCTTGCGGATGGAAAGGGCACCTTGGGCCGGGATTGGTGTTCCCGGCGCAGCAAAGCGTGCCCGAAGCGTCCACGGTCGGCAGAAGCTTCTGCCACGAACCTATCCGGATGGGGCCAGCGATAGGCCGAATTCGCGTTCATCATTAGTGAAAGATTCGGCATTCTTAACAATTCCGCACGATGCTTGGCCTGACTGGAGCCGCCTTCGCACGGTGAGCCGCGGGGCCGCCGTAGAGTCGAACCATCAACATTCTGCGGGCCAAGCCCATTGACCGGGACATTCTGCGCCTCGCCGTGCCCGCGCTCGGCGCCCTCGTGGCCGAACCGCTGTTTCTGCTGGCCGATTCGGCCATGGTCGGGCACCTCGGCACCACCCCGCTGGCCGGACTCGGCCTGGCCAGCGCGGTGCTGCAGACCATCATCGGCCTCATGGTCTTTCTGGCCTACAGCACCACCCCGGCGGTGGCCCGATGGCTCGGTGCCGGCGACACGCGCCGGGCCGTCTCGGTCGGCATCGACGGGCTCTGGCTCGCCCTCGGCCTCGGCGTCGTGCTCGCGGCCTTCGGCCTGCTCGCCACCCCGGCGCTGGTCGGCGCGTTCGGCGCCGAAACGACCGTGACAGCGGATGCCGCCACCTACCTCGGCATCTCCATGTTCGGCTTGCCCGCCATGCTGCTGGTGTTCGCGGCCACCGGACTGCTGCGCGGCCTGCAAGACACCCGCACCCCGCTCTACGTGGCCGGGATCGGTTTCGGCGCGAATATCGCGCTCAATTACGTGTTCATCTACCTGTTCGGCTGGGGCATCGCCGGCTCTGCCGTGGGCACCGTCGTGGCGCAATGGGGCATGGTCGCCGTATACCTCGTCGTGGTCGCCAGGCATGCCCGGCGCCACAGCGCGCCGCTACGTCCGCACCGAAAAGGCATGTTGATCGGCGTCCGAAGCGGCGGCTGGCTGTTCCTGCGCACCCTGAGCCTGCGCGCCGCCATGCTGCTCGCCGTGTTCGTTGCCGCCCAGCTCGGCTCCCCCGAACTCGCCGCCTTTCAGATCGCAATGACCCTGTTCGCGACGCTCGCCTTCGCCCTCGACGCCCTCGCGATCGCCGCCCAGGCCCTCGTCGGGCGCGGCCTCGGCGCCGGGGATGTGGCTCAGGTTCGCGCGGTGCTCCGCCGCTGCCTGGAGTGGGGCGTACTCGCCGGCCTCGTGCTCGCTGTCGTCGTCATCGGCACGAGCGGCGTGCTCGGGCATGCGTTTACCAATGCCTCAGCCGTGACCTCCCTGCTGCCACTGACCCTGATCGTGCTGGGGGCGTCCGTTCCCCTCGGCGCGGTCGTATTCGTGCTCGACGGCGTGCTGATCGGAGCCGGCGATGCCCGCTATCTGGCACTGACCGGGCTGGTCAACCTCGCCGTGTTCGTGCCACTCGCCGGCGCGGTACTCGCCTGGGCGCCGGCGGGCGAGGCCGGGCTCGCGCTGCTCATGGCGGCGTTCGCGCTCGGCTACCTCGGTGCCCGCGCCGTGACACTGTCACTGCGCGCCCGCAGTATGGCCTGGATGGGCGTCGGCGCGCGCTGATCAGCTGAGCAGATGCGGTGCCGCATCCATATCCGTTGCCGGTGCCGGTGCCGGTGCCGGTGCCGGTGCCGGTGCGTGGCTAGTGCGGATCGACCGGATGCTCAATGTAGCGCGGGCTCTTCGGGTTCATGACCGAGTTGCGGCGACCATAAGAGAAGTAGATGACCAGACCGATGACAAGCCAGATGCCGAAGCGCAGCCAGGTCTCCCAGTGCAGCTGCGTGATGAGGAAGGCAGAGGAGAGCACCCCGAACACGGGTACCCAGGGCATGAAAGGCAGCCTGAAGGTGCGCGGAACATCGGGTCGGGTGCGTCGCAGCACGATCACGGCGACGCAGACCACAACGAAGGCGGCAAGAATCCCGATGTTGGTGAGGTCGGCAATCAAACGGATCGGGAAGACCCCGGCCAGTACGGCCGCGGCCAGGCCGGCGATCCAAGTCACGCGGGCGGGGGTTCCCCTTTTATCGGTGCCGGAGAACCATTTCGGCAGCAAGCCATCGCGGCTCATCGAGAACCAGACCCGACTGACGCCGAGCAGGAAGGTCAGCATGACGGTGAGGATCGAGATGACAGCGAAGGCCGAGAGCACGGTCGCGACGACTGGAAGCCCAACGGACTGGAACGCGACGGCAAAGGCGGCGGTCGGGTCAATATCCTGCCAATTCTGCATGCCAGTGAGCACGAGAGTGGCGAGCACGTAGAGCACCATGGCGATGGCGAGCGAGAGCAAAATTGCCTTCGGCATGTGCTTCTTGCCATCTTTGGCCTCTTCGGCGGCGGTACTCATGGCGTCATAGCCGAAGACGGCGAAGAAGACAGTGGCTGCGCCGGTGAAGACCGCGCCGAACCCGTTCGGCAAGAATGGAACGTAATTCTGGGTGTTGATGTAGAAGAACCCCAGCGCGATGATGGCGAGGATCAACAGCACCTTGAGCCCTACGGCGACGAGCTCAAAGCGGCCGAAGGTCTGCGTTCCACGGCTGAGGATAAAGGTCACGAGCACGCACACCACGATGGCGGGCAGGTTGATCAGGCCGCCGTCCAGGGTATCGGGGGTGCCCTGCATCCAGGTCGGAACGTCGATGCCGATGCCACTCATGAACTCGGTGAAGTACCCCGAGATGCCGATCGCGACGACGGCGACGATCGCGATGTACTCGAGCAGCAGATCCCAGCCGATGAACCAGCCGACGATCTCACCGAGGGCGACATAGCCGTAGGTGTACGCAGAGCCGGCGCGAGGAATCATTCCGGCGAACTCCGCGTAGCTGAGGGCCGCGGCGGCGCTCGCGAGTCCAGCGATCAAGAACGAGATAAGCACGGCCGGACCTGCGCCCTCGCCGTCCGGGCCGCCGTTCGCAACGAGTCCAGCGAGGGTGAAAATGCCGATTCCAATGATGCCGCCGACGCCGATCGCGGTGAGCTGCCAGAGTCCGAGGCTCTTGAAGAGACCGTTCTTGGCGGCCTCATTGCCAATGTCGGTAATGGGTTTGCGCCTCATGACCGAATAGGGATTGCGCTCGTTCATCAGGCCTCCATTGGCTTGGCTACAACTGCATTTGGCGCGCGACCGAAACTTTATTTATTTCTAAGGGTGGCACATGCGCGAGCCGGCGCCGTGCGACTCGCTGAATGTGGGACTGTTCAGGTTTCCCGGTGTAGAGGTCAGCGGATGCGGCGGTGCACCGATTGCGGCACGAGATAGGCCTTCAGACCCTCCGGCCCGAACTCGGCGCCGAGGCCAGAATCGTGGCGCCCGGCGAACGGCGCCGCATGATTTGAGGCGAAGAAGCCGAGCCCCACCGAGCCGGTGTCGAGGCGCGAGGCGAGCGCGAATGCCCGGTCGGGGTCCGCGGAGAAGATCGTGCCGCCCAGCCCGAACGACGTGTTGTTGGCGAGCGCCACCCCCTCGTCGATCGAGGAGTAGCGCAGGATCGACAGCACCGGGCCGAAAATCTCTTCCCTGGCGATGCGCATGTCGGGAGTCACGTCGGCGAACACCGTGGGCTTCACGAAGAATCCCTGATCAAAGCCGGATGGTACGTCGCCGCCGGTCGTGGCGCGGGCGCCTTCGGCCACGCCGCTGCGCAGGTATTCGCGCACGGTCTGCTCCTGGGTGCGCGTGGCGGCCGGCCCGAAAACAGTGTCGGGCTGCATCGGATCGCCCTGTTTGGCGGCCGCGATGGTGGCGGTGACCATGTCGACGAGCTCGTCATAGCGCTCGGCCGGCGCGAGAATGCGGGTCGAGATGTAGCAGGTCTGCCCGGTGTTGCGCATGCAGGTGCGGATCAAAACTTTCGACAGCGCGTCGAGGTCGACGTCGGGCAGCACGAGCGCGGACGACTTTCCGCCCAGTTCGAGCGTGACCGGTCGCAGCAGTGTGCCGCAGGCCCCGGCGATCGTGCGCCCGACCGGGGTCGACCCGGTGAAGGCCACCTTGTCGATGCCGGGGTGCTTCACCAGCGCGTCGCCGAACGAGCCGGGCCCGGTGACGAGGTTGATCACCCCGGGCGGAATGCCCGCGGCCACAGCTGCATCGACAATGAGCCGCACCGAGAGCGGGGTCGGCGAGGCCGGCTTGATCACGACGGTGCAGCCGGCCATCAGGGCCGGGGCGAGCTTGGCGACAACGAGGTTGATCGGAAAGTTCCACGGCGCGATCAGCGCACAGACGCCGATCGGGTCCTGCCGCACCACGGTCTCGCCCGACCCGTCGGGAAACGGCCGAACGTCCGGCGTTTCGAGCAGGCCGGCGAGCGAGGCGAAGTAGCGAAAGATCGAGGCGGCGTTGCCGGCGGCCCGGCTGGATTCCGCGACCGGCGACCCGTTCTCCCAGGTGTTGGTGTGCGAGATCGCCTCGGCGCGCTTCTCGACCTCGTCGGCCAGCCGCAGCAGAAAGCCGGCGCGGTCTGTGGGAGTCAGGGCACGCCATCCGCTGAAGGCATGACGCGCAGCCGCGACCGCCCGGTCAAGATCGGCGACGGATGCCTGCGGCACCGACCCCCAGACCTCTTCCGTTGCCGGGTTGGTCACCAGGGTTCGACCGGTGCCGGTGGCCGGCGTCCAGTCGCCGTCAATGAACAGGTCGTCGGTGTGCCGGTAGGGCAGGGTGGCGGTCACCGGCTGAGCGTCAACCAGGCTGGTCACGCGCCGCTCCCGTCGAGGGCGGGCGCGTCGACGCCGCTGGCAAGGACCTCCGTTTGCAGCAGGGCTTCGGCACGTTCGAGTTCGGCGAGCGCCATCTCATGAGCGGCCGCGGTGATCAGCTCGGGGATGATATCGGTGCGCAGGCGCCGGCAGTAAGCGGATGGCTCCTGGCCGAACCAACCCGAGGCGAGCGCGATTCCGGTGGTGGTGAAGCGCCAAAGTCGATCGGCGTCGCGCACCAGGGAATCCTCGATCGAATAGCTCTCCGGGCGGGTGTCGTGCCCGTCGATGATGTCGGTGACGCGGGCCACGAAGTCCAGGTCGTAGCCGAGGGTTGGCAGCACCTCGCGGGCGATCTCGCAGCCCTTGATCTCGTGCTCGTAGCGGATGTCCGCCTGCCGCCAGTTGGCACCAAACCCCTCCGAGATGATCTTGGTCTCGTCCACCCGGGCCCAGCCGGTGTCATGCAGCAGGATGGCCACGCGCACTACGAGGGCATCCGCTTCGGGGTAGGCCAGGCAGAGACGTTCGGCGAACGCGAACGAGATGGGGATGTGGATGTCGTTCGAGCGTGAGCGCATTTCCGGCCGCACCGCCCTCCAGAGGGCGTTGAGGTCGATGGAGGTCACGCCGGCCGCGATTGGCGAGGTGTCGACGAGTTCTTCGGTCTGCAGTGTCATGGGGTCACTTTCCGATCAAAACGGGCACGGCAGGAAGGAACAGTTTCTTGAGCGGCAGCGACAGGTCGGCCGCGCGGTCTATGGGCAGGTGCTGCCCGGAGTGCAGCATGGCGCGCACGGCGATGAAGTCGAGCGGCTGGTTCACGCAGTCGGCGGCGATGAGCTGCCCGGCGCGGTAGTACAGCACCGAGAACTTCTCGGTCTCGGGGTCGCCGCGCAGCACGATCTGGTCGTGGCCGCCGCTGAGCCCGGCGATCTGCAATTTGAGGTCGGCCTGGTCGCTCCAAAACCACGGCACGGTGGAGTATTCGGCGGGCAGGCCAAGCAGGGTCGCAGCGGCGACCTTGGCCTGTTCGACCGCGTTCTGCACGCTCTCGAGGCGCAGCCGCGGGATGCCGCCGGGGGTCAGCGAGGGGTTCGGAAGGTTCGCGCAGTCCCCCGCGGCGACGGTGAGGCCGTCGGAGCAGAGCGCGCTCGCGTCGACGACGACGCCGTTGTCGATGACGAGCCCGAGCTGCTCGGCCAGTTCGGTGCGCGGGATGACCCCGACGCCGATGAGCACGACGTCGGCTTTGATCACGTCTCCGCTGGCCAGTTCGACCCCGGTGGCCCGGTCGTGCGACCCGACAAAGCGACTGACCTGGGCGTTCAACACCACCCGGGTGCCGCGGCGCCGGTGCGCCGCAAGGTAGAACGCGCTCGTGGCCTCGGAGACGGCCCGACCGACGAGTCGGGGCGCAGCCTCCAGCACGGTCACGGTCTTGCCTGCGGCGCGGGCTCCGGCCGCTACCTCGAGGCCGATGAACCCGCCGCCGACCACGACCACGTCGGAGGCGCTGGCCAGTCTCTGTTCGAGGAGGGCGGCATCCGTTGCGGTGCGCAGGTAGCTGACGCCTTCGAGTTCGCTGCCCTCGAACGGAATCTGGCGCGGAACGGCGCCCGTGGTGAGCGCGAGCCGGGCGAATTCGAAACGGCGACCGGATTCGGCCGTGGCTACCCCGCCGGTCGCATCACGCTCGATCGACACGATGCGTTCCCGCGTGACAAGTTCAATGTTGTGCTCGGAGTAGAACTCGTGGGTGCGAAAGGTGAGCGAATCGGCCGTGGCCTCGCCCTTGAGGAACGCTTTCGACAGTGGCGGCCGCTGGTACGGCGCGTGCGGTTCTTCGCCGACGAGCACGATGGGCTCGGTGTCGCCGAGCTCGCGCAGGCTCGAGGCGAGCTGCACGCCGGCCTGGCAGGCGCCAATAATAAGAGTGCCTCGCGCTTGTGATGCGTGAGCGGATGTTCCGGTGCCGGTCATCGCTACACCTGCGTTTCGGGGGTGGTCACGCGAATATCGACGTCGCTCAGCTTGAGCTGGCAGGAGAGCCGGGAGTTAGCCTCGCGGTCGACGGCGGTGCCGTCGAGCATGTCGTCTTCGAGCTCTTCCATTGGAGGGAAGACGCTGTCGGCGCAGACGAAGACGTGGCAGGTGGCGCAGGAGAGGCTGCCGCCGCACTCGGCGACGATGCCGGGAACACCGTTGCGCACGGCGGTCTCCATGACGGAGTCGCCGGCGAATCCCGCGACGGCCGTTTCACTGCCGGCGGCGGATATGTAGGTTACGGAAGGCATTCTTATCTCCTTACAGAAACTGTCGGCCACCGTCGACCACGAGGGTCTGGCCGGTGATGTAGCGGGAGCCGGGGCCGGCCAAAAACAGGGCGGCCCCAACGATGTCGGCGGGCTCACTGGCCCGTTTGATCGAACCGCGGTCGACGCCGTACTCGGCGGCTCCCTCGATCAGGCCGTAGCTGGCCTCGGTGAGGGTGAAGCCGGGAGCGATCGCGTTCACGGTGATATTGCGGTCGCCGAGCTCCTTGGCGAGCACCCGGGTGAGGGCAATCACGCCACCCTTCGACGCCACGTAGTGCGCCCACTGGGCGGATCCGCTGAGCACGGTCGCGCTCGACAGGTTGATCACCGCGGCTCCGTCGGCCAGGTAGGGGGAACAGGCGCGGGTGACCAGCCACGGGCCCTTGAGGTTCACGGCCATCACGCGATCCCACTCGTCCACGTCGATCTCCTCGAAGGGCGACCGGGTGATGGTGGCGTAGATCGCCGCGTTGTTGATGATGACGTCGATCTTGCCGTCGCTCGCGAAGGCTGAGGCATCCGCTGCGAGCTGGGTGACGGAGCCCAGCTGCGTCACGTTGGCCTGAAGGGCGAGGGCGGTGCCGCCGGCCGCTTCAAGGAGCGCCACGGTCTGCTGCGCGCCCTCCAAGTTGGTGTCAGCGACGACCACCCGGTCGCCCTGGGCTACGAAGCCCAGGGCAAAGGCACGGCCCAGCCCGCCGGCGGCGCCGGTGATCAGCACCGTTCTCGCGCCCGCACTAGGAACGCGAGTGGCGGGCTGGTCCGTGCGCGGATCAGGCATGGCTGCCTTCGAGTACGGGTCCATCGAGCGCCTGTTCCAGTTGGACAACGGCGTCGGCAGCGAGGCTGAGGTCATGACTGTGCCCCTCAACGGCGTGATCCTCAACGATCGTGACGGTGCCGTTGTTGCCGTCGACACGCAGCCACTGCCCGGTCACGATCTGCGACGAGGCTGTGCCGGTTCCGGTGACGGCCGGCATGCCGTATTCCCGGCAGACGATGGCCGCGTGGCTCATCATGCCGCCGATGTCGGTGACCGTGGCACGAATCTTGCCGAAGATCGGACCCCACGACGGTGCTGTCACGGGGGCGACGAGAATGTCGCCCTCCTGCACCTCGGAGAGCTGGTCCGAGCTGCGGATGACGCGGGCCGGCCCTTCGGCCACACCACTCGAGGCCGCCATACCGCGGAACTCTCCCTCTGGCGCGTCGGAATCGCCGAGCCAGTTCTTGATCTGGTCGCTCGTGATGCCCCAGAGCATGAGGGTGAACGGTTCCGTAATGACGGCCGGCGGGGTGTTGAGGGCTGGCTGCGGGCGCTGCTGCTGCAGGGCATCCACTATGACGCGGCGACGCTCGACCTCCTCGGGCCAGTACGACGGGCCGATCGCGGGTGCGCCGACCGCCCAGCCGGTGACGTAGTCGAACAGGGCCTCGCGCACCTCGTCGCGGCGGAGGAAGAACATCCCGTCGGCCGTTGGCCAGAAGCCCTGCTCCTGCAGCATCGCTGAGAGCTGGCGGGCCTTGCGCCAGAACACGCCCATGGTCCAGTGCTCGATGTAGAAGTTGTGGTTCTCGACGTAGGGGTAGACCTGGCGGGCCAGGCCGAGCTTGCCCTCGAACGCGGCGAGCTGTTCGGCGGTGAGCAGCTCCGAGTACTCCTCGGTGATGCGGTCGCGTTCGGCGACCAGCTCGGCGACCGGGCGGTCGATGGTCTGGCCAGCCTCCAACCGCCCGATGTAGTCGCTGATGTAGCCGAGCGGAAGTTCGAGGTGGTCCATCCAGTACTTGTCGTGGGCGTAGAAACCGTTGCCGACGGTGAAGTTGAACCACGGGTCCTTGGCCTCGTCGAAGGCGGCGATCCAAGCGGCACCGCCGGTGGCGGCCTCGATGCCAGCGCGGGTCTGTTCCGGGTTCGCGGTGTTGCCGAACAGGTCGGTCAGGCCCAGTTCGATGGCCAGCTTGGCGAGCTTCTTGAGCTCGTCATCGGGTCGGAACAGTTCCATATCGACGCCCTGCACCATCTTGGCGACGGCCTGGTCGGGAATGCCTGGGAAGACCTCCTTGCAGAAGCTGAAGAAGTCGAGGTAGGCCACGTAGCCGAGATTGAGAAACTCGAAGTGGTACTGCCAGGCGCGGTAGGTGAGCGCGATCAGCGCGTCGTACTGGGCGAGCAGGTCGTTGTTCGGGCCGGTGCCCTTGCCGCTCGTGACGTCATCGATGTCGACCTTGTCGGGAAGGGCGTCGAAGTTCAGTGCGCCGAGCTCGTCGATGGTGCCGCGAATCTTGCCCTGCCACTGCTCGAGCAGGGTCTCCCAGTTCTGAAAGTAGTGGCCGGCCCGCGCCATGAACTCGGGCACGCGGGGGGCGATCTCCGCCTCGGGCACGCCCACCGGCGACATGAAGACGTAGCCGTTGTGAATGCGAAACTCAATGCCGTTCGCCGGCGGAATGAGCAGGTGCCGGGTGTTGTACTGGCCGAGGCACGACACGGCGAACTCGAAACCGATGGTCTCGAACGGCTTGGTCACGGTGGGCCAGTGCTGGCTGTCGCAGAACCAGAACTTGGCCTCTTCGACCTCGCGGCGGTTCTCTTGGAACACCAGGTTGTAGGCGTACAGGTCTTTCCAGCCCTCGGCGCCCTGGGCCGGGGCCTGGTCATAGGGGCTGGGAAATGACTTCTCTGTCATAAGAAAACCGTTCTCGAAGGTGGTGCGCGGGTGAAATGACTTTCCAAGCGGATGGCGCAGGTCGGGTTTATATCGTTGGTTTGCCGGCCTGCACCAGAAGTGATCGGGTGATGCTCTCGATGCCGTAGCCGGCCGCGGGGGCGACGGCAACGGCATCCGTTCGAGTATCTGAACTGCGCGAAGAATGCACGGTCTCGGGGCGGGACTGCAGCAGCAATAGGTTTTGGCCATCGGGCAGGTCGCGGTCGAGGGCCCACTCGATGTCCTGCGGGCATTTGAAGTGCTTCTCGGCCTTCTTGGCGATGGTCGCGATGGCGGTGATCTCGGTCTCGCTGATCGAGAGCACCCCGCGGCGAGCGGCCGACACCTCGAGTTCGACCAGTGCCCCGTTGGCCGCATCGGGCACGAGCTCGGCGTGCTTATCGCCGATCACGCGCTTGACGACCATGAGCATGATCTTGTCGACGGTGACGTTGTCGGGGGTGACGAGGCCTGAGACGACCAATTCGCCGAGGCCGTAGGAGGCCTCCATGACGATCTTGGAGCGGTCGCCGGTGGTCGGATCCATGGTGATGGCGACGCCGGCAGCGCGCGCGTTGACCATCTTCTGCACGGCGACGGCCATGGAGAGGCCCTCGCCCGGGATGTTGTTCTTGAGCCGGTAGGTGATCGCCCGTGAGGTGAACAGTGAGGCCCAGCAGCGGCGGATGTGCTCGGTGACATCGTCGATACCGTTCAGCCAGAGGTAGGTGTCCTGCTGGCCGGCGAAGCTCGCGTCGGGCAGGTCTTCGGCGGTGGCCGAGGAGCGCACGGCCACCGGAACGGGCTCAGTGAACCGGGCCTGGAGGGCGTGATACGCGGCCACGAAGTCGGCGCGCACGTCGGCGGGCACCGGGCGGCTCTCGATCTCGAAGCGCAGCTGCGCCGACACCCGGTCCACTTCGGCCACGTCGTCGGCGTCGAGGGTGGCGAGCAGCGAGTGGATGTCGTCCTGGATGCCGGCGGCGGCGATGAACGCGTCGTAGGAGGCCGTGGTGATGGCGAAGCCGGGCGGCACCGGCATGCCGGCCTGGGTGAGGGCGACCAGCGAGGCGCACTTGCCGCCGAGCAGGTCGTGGCGGGGAGCATCCGTGCCGTCGAAAAACTGAATGTACGGTGTGGTGGTCATTTAGTTTCTCCCCAGGTGACGGGCACCGAGGTGGGCGCCCTGAACGACAGGTTGTCTCCGAACACGATCTTTTCGGCGTCGATCAGGCGCAGCCCCGGGGCCGCTTTGAGGGTCTCTTCGACGACGATTTTGTCTTGCATCTTGGCGAGCATGTTGCCGAGGCAGTAGTGGATGCCAAAGCCGAACGAAAGGTGGTTGCGGGCATTGACCCGGTTGATGTCGAAGGTTTCTGGCTGCTCGAAGGTGCCGGGGTCGCGGTTGGCCGAGCCCATCAGCAAGAGGATATTCGACCCGGCCGGAATCCTTACGCCGCCGATCTCGGTGTCTTCGAGTGCCTTGCGCCGCCAGCCGACGATGCTCGGGGAGAAGCGCAGCGTCTCGTCGATCGCGGCCGGGATGCGGCTCGGGTCGTCGATCAGCTTCTGCCACTCGGCGGGGTGGGCGAGCAGTTCGCGGATGGTGTTCGAGATCAGTGTTGTCGTGGTCTCGTGGCCGGCAAAGAGCAGGCTGTAACAGACCGAGGCGATCTCGTGGTCGGAGATCTCGGAGCCGGTGGACTGCGCCTGCACGAGGTCGAAGACGAGGTTGTCGCCGTTTTCGTTGTTCTCGAGTTGGTCGTGGGCGTTCTTCACGAGGCGCAGGCACTCGGTCCAGTAGTCCACGAGGTTGTGCGCGTGCGGAATTTGCTCGTCGTCCGTCAGGTCGCCCCAGGTCATGGCGGCGCGGGAGTCGGACCACTTCTTGTAGGTCGCGACCATCTCGGGGCCGACGCCGAGCAGTCCGAGGATGGTGATGGTGGGGATGTCCACCGCGACGTCTTTGAGGAAGTCGCCGCGGGCATCCGGGTGAGACAGCATTTGCGTGAGCAGGCGTGCCGTGTTCTCGCGAATGGTGGGTTCGAGCTTCTTGTAGCGGCGCGGCGTGAATTCCTTCTGCACGATGGCGCGCATGCGGGTGTGCTCCGGGGGGATGCGGGCACTCAGGCCGGAGTAGGCGGTGAAGCCGCCATCGTTCATGATCGTGGTGGCCGCTGCGCCGCGGGGCCGCACCGGGGCCTGGGCATTCTCGCTGCTGAAGACCTGCCAGTTGTCGAAGGTGGCCTTGACGTCGTCGTAGCGGGACACGATGAAGTAGCCGAGCTCCTCATCGAACATGACCGGTTCGTTCTCGCGCAGGGCGGCGTAGGAGGGGAACGGGTCAGTCATCGCGAAGGGGGCGTAGCCGTGGTTCTTCGTTGGGACACCGTGTTCTGAGGCACCGTGCGCGACCGGGCATTGGCCGGGCGCGGCGGCCGGATGGGCGAGGGCGAATTGCGCGGTCACGATGGCTCCTTGGTTTGCTTTTCTCAACTTTGAGGTCGACGAGGTCTATCTAAGACGCGGCGGTTGCTTCGATCACCGGAGTGTCCCACTGGATGGAAGTGGCTTCACGGCTGAGTGGGTTTGGTCACGCTGGCCGGCAGGCGCAGGGTGGCCGGTGGCAGGTGCGCGATTCCGGCTTGGATGCGCTGCGCCGTGCCCTGCAGAACCGGCAGGTAGCGCTCCAGCTGGTGCGCCCGCGAGGTGGGCAGCACAATGCCGAGCGCCCCGAAAATCTTGCCCGGCGCCTGAAACACCGGCACTGCGAGCGAGCACGAGCCCTGTCGTACTTCTTCGGAGGCGAGGGCGAAACCGAGTTCGCGAATCTTGCCGAGCTCCCGGCGCAGCTCGGCCGGATCGGTCTTGGTGAGCGGCGTGCGGCGCACGAGTTCGCCGTCGAGCACGGCGTTCTGCACCCATTCCTCTTCGAAGGCCAGAATGGCCCGGCCCACCGCGGTGGCGTGCAGCGGCAGACGACCGCCGACCCGGCTGGCCTGCGGCACGCGCCGGCTGCCATAGACCCGGTCGATGTAGAGCACCTCGGTGCCGTCGCGAATGGCGAGGTGCACGGTCTCCTGGGTCAAGCCGAACAGGTCCTGCAGGTAAGGCCGGGCCACATCCCGCAGTTTGCGGCCGGCGTGCTGGCCGAGTTCCCAGAGACGCAGGCCGATTTGGTAGCGGCCCTGGGCATCCCGCTGCACGGCGCCCCAGGTCTCAAGCTCGCCGAGCAGGCGGTGTGCGGTGCTCTGCGGCAGCCCGCTCTCGCGGCTGATCTCCGATAACGACCGAGCGGATGCGCTGTGTTCGAACGCCGCCAGAATGCTCAGCACCCGGCTGGTCACCGACTGCCCGGGGGCGTTCGTGTGGCCGGCCATGGTGCCTCGTTTCAAGTTTTTTGCGCGCTTTCATCGCGCTGGCAGGCTCACTCTAGTCAGCGGCGCTGTGTGGGCGCGAGGGTCGAAGGTCCCCCGTTCGGGGCTTCGGCTAGGCTGCTGGGTCACTGTGGCGGATTGCGGCACGCGCGCCCGTGCCCGTGCCCTCAGCGCTGCGTCGGGTGCGCTGCCCGTGCGACGGGCGCTACTTTTCCCAGGTGGGTTTCTCCGCGGGGGTGGCGGCGCGATTCTGGCCGGCGGGGCGCCAGATTTGGGTGGGGTCGAAGGCGAGGGGTCCGCGGATCCACGGGCGGCCGCCGCGCATCTGAATGTCCCAGCCGGATGTTTCGATACTGCTGTGGGCGGCGTTGCAGAGCAGCACGGCGTTATCGATGTCGGTGAGGCCGCCCTGGCTCCACGGTGTGACGTGGTGGGCTTGGGTGAAGTGGGGCGGCACGGTGCAGCCAGGGATGACACAACCACCGTCCCGAGCCGCCAGGGCTCGGCGTTGTGTGGCGGTAAAGAATCGATTGCTGCGGCCGAGGTGCAGGATGGTGCCGGTGTGGCCGAACAGCACGGGGCTGGTAGCCGCCGGCGCAGATCAACTCATCGACCTGGCCGGGGCTGAGGGGGCCGTCGATGCCGTCGATCCAGCCGGCACCGCGGCCGTCGAGGAGGTCGGTGATGTTGATGTGCACGAGCACGGTCGGGGCGGCTCCGCCCATCGTCGGGGTGCCCGGGTGTCGGGCGGCGGCTTCAAACACGGCGCGGAGGATGCCGGCCTGCTTCTCACTACGGGAGCGGATGTCGTCGGGCTGCTGCGGACATGGACTGAGCGCAGCGGGACTGAGCGGGTCGGGCGGGTCGGAGCCCCGTTCGACTCCTGCCTTGCCCGGCACGCAGACTTCCCCTGCTCGGCCCGACGTGTTCACCGCGGTGCTGGTTCCCTTCGGTGGTGTGCCGCAGTTGTCGTGCCCATCGTGTTCGGTTTCACGGAACTCGACCCGGGCACACGGTGTCACATCGGGCACCAGGGTGGCGTCGACGACTCGGGCGGTGTCGGGGGAGGGAGTGTCGGCGGCACCGGGGACCGGGTTCGCCGCTGCGGCGGAGAGGTACGCGTCACTCAGTTGACCGGCACAGACGTTGCCGATGATGGCCCGGTCCAGGGTGGTGAACCAGCCGTTGAGGCTGCAGCCGCCGTTGGCCAGGGTGCCGAAGGTGAGCCAGCTGCGCCGCTCGGTCGGGGTCTCGCCGGGCGCCGAACCGTCGGGGGCGAGGCGTGCTTTCCACTGGATGCCCTGCTGCCGCAACAACTCCGGCGAGAACGCGATCCCCGCCCCCGGCAGCCCCTCAGTCTCCGGGGTGACACAAAAGCGAGTAAAACTCAGAAGCGCATCGTGGACAGATTTCACGATCACATCCCCGTCTTCCCTTGCAGCGGCGCAGTAGCTAGTGAGTGCGCCGCTGATTACTCGTCAAGAATCCTCGTAGTCTCGTAGTCTCGTAGCCTCGTAGCCTCGTAGTCTCGTAGCCTCGTAGCCTCGTAGCCTCGTGATGCCCTTACGTAATTTCGAAGAAATAATTGATTTCCAGTCCTAAAAGCGCGAGATCAGCAAACGACGGCGCGATACGTGCTCGGGTTACGCCAGCGGATAGGCGAGCGCGTTCTGGCGCACACCGGGGTTCCGTCGGCGGGAACGGATGCTACGCCCACGTCGCTCAAATTTGGCGTGCGCATCCAGCCCGCCGGCCATGGAGCCTCGTTTCGAGTTTTTCGCGCCCCTTCGGGTGCGAGCAGGCTCACTCTAGTGAGCGGAGGCAGGGCGGCGGGAGGGTCGAAATGCATCGACCACGCCTAATGTGTCGATACCCATTTGCCTCGTCTGTAGTTTAAGGAGTCTGAGTCAAAGGACGAAGTTTCTCGGTACGGGTGCCGCTGCATTCCTTGCACGGTCATTGCCAGGTTGCACGCCCACAGGAGCCGTGGACCAAACCGCTGCCAGTGAGCTGGTCGGCGAAGCCGGTGCGGCGGGAGTCTGCCAGATTGACGGTGGCTCTACTTGGCGCGGTTAATTCATCGCACCGTTTTCTACTACCGGACCCATGACCTCCTTTTCCTCGACCGCACTGCTGACGATGCCGAGTGGGGGCGGAGACATGACGGTGTCTTGCGCCGGAAATACTGCGACCCAGGTACTTCAGGTCGCCATATCGGCGGTCCGATTTGATTCAATCGTGTCGACCCTTTATTTCCCGGCCGCCTGACCCTGGGTCTACCAGCCGCCTCCGCAGGCCGGTTCTTTGCTCAGTGAGCTACGCGAGCGGGTAGGCAAGGGCGTTCTGGCGCACGCCGAGGGTGACCCGGTCGCCGACGCGCGGCAGGTCGGGGGCCGCCACGCGGGCTCGCACGTCGAGGCCGCCCGGGAGGGTGAAACTCACCAGGGCGTCGTGGCCGGCGTACGCGATGGCGGTGGTGACGGCATCCGTTTGTTGCACAGTGGTCGGGCTGGCGAGGGTCAACCATTCGGGGCGAAGCAGCACGCGTACGCTCGGTCCGTCGGCGGGAGCGGATGCTGCGCCCACGTCGCTCGGTGCGCCCATCCAGTCCGCCGGGAGCGAGCCGAGCGCGCAGTCGACGCGGCCACCCCGCCAGATTCCGTCGAGCTCGACAGTGTCGCCGACGAACCCGGCGACCCAGGGGTCGACCGGGCGTTCGTAGACATCCGCTGGGGTGCCGAACTGCAAAATCTCGCCGCCGCGCATGACGGCCACGAAGTCGGCGAGCGAGAGCGCCTCTTCCTGGTCGTGGGTCACCAGCAGGCTCGTGTTGTGTTGGGCATGCAGCAGGGCCGCGACCTCGGTGCGCAGGGCCGAACGCAACAGCGGGTCGAGGGCGGCGAACGGTTCGTCGAGCAGCATGAGGTCGGGGCGGGGGGCCAGCGCTCGGGCCAGCGACACGCGTTGGGCCTGACCGCCGGAGAGCTGCGAGGGGGCACGGTCTACCAGGTCGGCCAGACCGACCAGGCTGGCGAGCTCAACGATGCGAGCGGCGCGGCTGTATTGGCGGCTGCGGTCGGGAGTGATCGGCGCCGGCGCGAGGTGGGTGTGCCCCGGTGTACCGGAGGCGGGGCCGCGCCCCGGCGCAGCAGGGACGGAACCCGGCCCGCCGATGAGCGGGCGGACGGGCGACGACGCCGGCCTTGCCCGGTTCGCACGCCCGCGCCGGGTGAAACCGGCGAACAGCCCGGCGACTCCCCCGGGAGCCTCGCCGGGTTCGCAATACAAGTCGTCGTTCTGCTTGGTGCGGGGCAGTCCGAAACCGATGTTCTCGCCCACCGTGAGGTGCGGAAACAGCGAGGCGTCCTGCGGAACCCAACCCATTCCGCGTTTCTCCGGCGCGCGCTGCACGCCGGGGCCGGTGACGAGGCGTCCGCCAACCGTGATGGTGCCGGCGGTGACCGGCAACAAACCGGCGACCGCGCGCAGGAGGGTGGTCTTGCCGCATCCGCTCGGGCCGAGAACGGCGACGAGACTGCCGCGCGGTATGCGCAAACTGACGTCGTCGAGCACCCGCGTGTCACCGTAGGCGACGCGCAGCCCGTCGATCGCAACCCAGCCCATCAGTTCTCCCTTGCCGTACCGCGAATGCCGGAAAGCAGCACCGCGGGCACCATCGCCACGAGCACGAGCGCCGCCGCGTAGGGCGCTGCAGCGCCGAACTCGAACAGGGCCGTGCGACTCCACAACTCGGTGGCGAGCGTGGACACACCCGTCGGCCGCAGCAGCAGCGTCGCTGGCAATTCTTTCATGGCCGAGATAGCCACGAGCAGTGCACCGATCGCGATGCCGGGCAGCGCGAGGCGCGCGGTCACCCGCCACCAGGTCTGAAAGGGCGAGAGGCCGAGCATGCGCGACACGTCGCCGAGGCTCGCGGGCACCGCCGCGATCCCACTGCGCATGCTGCCGATGGCGCGCGGCATGAACAGAACGACGTAGGCGAAGACCAGCACGACGGAGGTTTGGTAGAACATTGGAACCGCGGCGAGCGCGAAGAATACGAGGGACAGGCCAACGACAATGCCGGGCAGGGCGTGGCCGAGAAAGCCGACGGCCTCGATCATGGCCACCAGGCGCCCCTGGTAACGGGCAGCGAGCGCGGCGATCGGCAGCGCGACGAACACGGCCACCACGGCGGCGGCGAGGGCGAGCCCCAGGGTCGCTCCGATGGCTTCGACCAGTCGTGGAACGTCGATGGCGCGCAGGGTTTCGGCTTCGAGCAGGCGGCTGAGCAAGCCGACCACCGGAACCACCACCCCGGCGATCGGTGCGGCGAGCAGCACCGCAGCGAAGAGCGGGCCCGTCTTGCCGGGGGCTCTGGCCGGCATGGTGCTGCGCCCGGGAATGCTGCCGACCTGACGGCGGCTGCGGCGTTCGCCGGCCACGACCACGAGCGCGAGCACGACAAGCACGAGGGCGAGCAGCGCGGCCTGGTTGCGGTCGAAACTCGCGCCGTAGGCGGCGTTGATTCCCCAGGTGAGCGTCTGAAACCGCAGCATCGAGACGAGTCCGAAGTCGCTCAGCGAGTAGAGGCAGACGAGCAGCGCCCCGGCGATCGCGGCCGGGCGAATCTGCGGCCAGGTCGCGGCCGCGAAGGCGCGCAGCGGGCCGCGACCGAGCGTGCGGGCCACTGATTCCAGATCAGCGGATGCCCCGCGCAGCGCCGCCGCGACCGGCAGCGTCACGTAGGGGGTACAGACCATGGTCATGACGAACCAGCTGGCCCAGAATCCGTTGAGGTGCGGAAACCAGACCAGCCAGCCGTAGGCAGCCAGGTAGCTCGGCACCGCGAGCGGCAGCGCCGAGGCCAGCAGCAGCGTGCGCTGAAACGGCAAGCGGATGCGCGTGAGAATCCAGGCGCAGATCGTGCCGAGCACGAGGCACGACAGGGTGACGGCCGCGGCGAGCAGCACCGTGTTGACCGTGAGCTGTAGCACCCTGGGGCGCACCAGGGTTTCGAGGAGGTCAGTGAGCCCCGCCTCGGTCGTGCGCACGACCAGGTAGACCAGCGGGATGGCAGCAGTCGCGGCGCACAGTGCGGCGAGCGCCAGCAGCCAGGGCGGCGCGCCGAAGCGGTACCGGGCGGGCGGGCGGGGCACGGCGGTTTCGGGCGGTGGAATAAGCAGCTCGGTCATGCGAGCGGCCCTGCGGGACGCGCGCTGAGCGGGCTGGGGGCATCCGCTGTGATGAGCAGTTGAGAGAAGGCGCTGGAGGGTAGGGCGCGGCTGCCGACCTGAGCCCGCACCCGCGCCTTCACTACTTCAATGCTAGATCAGGCCGTGCTTGCCGAGCAGTGCCTGGGTGTCTTCGAGGGTGTCGAGGTCGGCCAGATCGAGGTCGGGGTTGACCAGCGAGTCGAGCGCCGGCAGTCCGGCCGGGGCGTCGATGCCGGTGATCAGGGGGTACTCGTAGGTCTCGTCGACGAAGTACTGCTGCGCTTTTGCGCCAACGAGGTAGTCGATGAACTCGAGGGCGTCGGCATCGTCTGCTGCGCCGGCAAGCAGGCCGGCGCCGGTGACGTTGACGATGGATCCGGCGTCGCCGGCTTCGGGGTACGACAGCTGGGCGCGCATGTTGGCCTCGCCGGTTTCGGCGGCCTGGGCGAACCAGTAGTAGTGGTTAATGAGTCCGGCCTCGATGACCCCGTCGTTGACGGCAGCGAGGATAGCGCGGTTGTTGTCGAAGATGACCGGGTTGTTGGCGGCAACGGCCTTGACCCACTCGTCGGCGGCCTCTTCACCGTTCAGCACCCGGTAGGCGGTGACGAAGGCCTGGAAGCTCGCGTTGGTCGGCGCGATACCGAACTTTCCCGACCAGGCCGGGTCGGTGAACGCGTCAACTGATGTTGGCACGTCGGTTGCGGCGAGCGCTTCACTGTCGTAGGTGATCACGCGGGCACGGCCGGTGACGCCGACCCAGGTGTCGTCGGTCGAGGTGAAGCCGGTCGGAACGGCATCGGTCGTCGTTGCGGGCAGCGTCGCGAAGAGGTCGGCATTGGCGAGGGCGCCGAGCGCTCCGGCGTCCTGGGCGAGAAAGACCTGGGCGGGGGTGGCGTCGCCCTCTTCGAGCAGGAGTGCGCCGAGCTCGGCGGTGTTGCCGTAACGCACCTCGACGCTGATGCCGCTCTGCTCCTCGAACTGGTCGATGAGCGGCTGGATGAGCGCTTCGTCCCGACCGGAGTAGAGCGTGAAGGCGCCGTCGCTCGTGGCCCCTTCTGCCGTTGGCTCGGCGGCTTGGGTGCACCCGGCGAGGGCAAGAACGGTGGCGCCGGCAACGAGCGCGGCGACAGAGATGGGGATGCGCATAGGACTCCAAGGGCAGGGGTTTGAACGACTAAGGTAAGGCTACGCTAAGTTGCTCTGAGGCGCGAATCGGCAGTCTTCCGGCTTCATGCGGCGGGAGATGCCACCTTCGGCCCCATCGCCGCGTCTCACGGGGCCGATTCCGTCGTCTCGCTTGGAGCCAGCCACACCCATGGGGCCGAAGTTGTCGTCTCGCGCGGGTTGGCAAGCTCCGATGCTCCCGAACAGTATTCGTTGTAGCGTTAAGGCACCCACCCACCCGCTGTCGAGGCTTCCGCCCGCCACATTAGGAGCCCGATGACCTCCGCTGATTCCTCCGTGACCGCCTCCGCCACGCGCCCAGCCCTGATCGGCTGGCGCAACGCCGTGTTCGCAGCGTTCTTCATCTCCGGACTGGGCCTGGCCAGCTGGATGTCGCGGGTACCCGCCGTGCGCGACGGACTCGGGCTCGATACCGCCCAGGTCGGCCTGCTCATCTTCGGACTCTCCGCCGGCTCGGTCATCGGCCTGCTGATCGCCGCGGGCCAGCTCGCCCGCCTCGGTGTACGCCGCGCCATGCTGGTCAGCGTCTCGATGTCGGCCACCGGGCTCTTGCTCATGGGCGCGGGCGTCAGCCTCGTGCCCTCGGCCCCGTTCGTGTTCGCAGCCCTCGCCGTCTTCGGCGTGGGCATGGGATCCCTCGACGTCATGATGAACGTCGAGGGCGCGGCCGCCGAGCGGGCCATCGGCCGCACACTCATGCCCCTCATGCACGCCTGCTTCAGTCTCGGCACGGTGGTCGGCGCGCTCGGCGGCGCCGCAACATCCGCTCTACACATCTCAGTGTTCTGGCACCTGCTCGTTATGGCGGTTCTGATTTTGGGCACGATCGTAGTGGCGGTGCGGTTCCTTCCGGTCGGTGTCGACCTGACGGCAACAACGGATGCCCCGCGCCTCGCGTGGCGCGAGCGCCTGCAGGGCAGCCTCGCCGTTTGGCGTGATCGCAAACTGCTGTTGATCGGGGTTATCGTGCTCGGCATGACCTTCGCCGAGGGCTCGGCGAACGACTGGCTCGCCCTCGCCTCGGTCGATGGACACGGCTTCAGCAACACCGACGGGGCGATTGTCTTCGGCGTATTCGTGGCCGCGATGACCGTGGGTCGCGTCATCGGCGGGCCCGTGCTCGACCGGTTCGGTCGAGTTGTCGTGCTGCGCGCCTGCGCCGGAATCGGCATTGCGGGGCTCGTGCTGTTCATCCTCGCGCCGAACGCCCCGCTCGTTTTCGTCGGCACCGTGCTCTGGGGTATCGGCGCCTCGCTCGGCTTTCCGGTAGGCATGTCGGCGGCTGCCGACGACAGCAAGAACGCGGCCGCTCGAGTGAGCGCCGTGGCCATCATCGGCTATTTCGCCTTTTTGGTCGGGCCGCCCGTACTGGGGCTGCTTGGTGAGACCTGGGGCATTCTCAACGCCCTCTACCTGGTTTTGGTGCTCATGGTGTTGGCCGGGCTGGCGGCCCCGGCGGCACGGCCCCACGCCGCATGAGTCACGGCACAGAAGGCTACGTCGGCTGGTGTGGTTCCTCGCCACATCGAAGCACCCGCCGCTAGCGCCAAGGGGGGACAGACCCGTAGGGTGAAGTGCTGTCTACGGAACCAGGCAGGCTTGCACACTCAGAGACGAGAATACGATGGGCCCGACCCCGACTCACCTGCCGACCCCTCGTAATGCCCCTCGATCGCAGACCGATGAGCCCGGCGATGAAGTAGCCCTGTTCCTGGCTACGGGGCCGGCCGGTGATACGGGGCTCGGACCTCTGCTGGAACGGATCCTGCTGCGCGCCGCCCAGTTGCTGGGATGCGCCATGGGATCGATCTGCACTATCGATGAGACCGCTCAGGTCTACCGCAAAGAGGTCGACCTCGGCGACGAATGCCGGGCTGGCCAAGTCTTCTCACTGGATGAAGGCGTCACCGGAGCAGTCGTGCGAGCCGGTGGATCCGTTGTGTTCAGTGAGTACTCCAAAGTGCCGGGCGGTCATCTCGGCCGGGACGACGCCCGCTACCAGCGCCCGGTCATCGGCGTGCCGATCAGGCTTCCTTCCGGGGTCATCGGCGCCTGCGTGGTCTTTGCCAATAGCTCCGAGCGCCTCTTCACCAGCCAGGACGCCCGGATACTCGAACGTTTCGCCGCTCAGGCGGCCGCCGCCATCGCCGACTTCCGTCTGCACACCGTGGCCATCGAGGTCAACATCAATCTGGCCGAGTTTCACACGTCCGAGCGCGCAGCGCTGGCCCACGGATTCGGGCTGCCGGGCGGCGACGATCCGTGCAGACCGACGCACGTATCGATCGGGCGCCTGACCGAGACACACCCCCATCGGGTGCTCGTCATGCACGAACGACCGGTGATCCGCGCCGGCTTGGTGCACCTGCTCACGCAGGAGGGGACGGGCATCCAAGTGATCGCCGAGTGCGGCGACGCCGCCGGCGCCCTCGCTGCGGCACGGTATCTGCAGCCCGACGTCGTGGTCACTGACATCGATCTGGTCGACCTGCCAGGCGCCGACCTGATCGAGGCGCTGGCTCGCACCAGTCCGGGCACGGCCGTCGTACTCCTGGTCGGAGACCCACACGACGAACGAATCCGGCGCGCGGCCCACTCTGGCGCCCGCGGGTTCCTGAACCGATCCGCCGAGGGGCATTCGCTCGTGCGAGCGGTCGACTCGGCCGTTGCCGGCGATGCTGTTCTGTCGCGCTCCCTACTGGAAATGTGGCGCGACCCGGCCGATCCCGCCCTCCTCACGTCCCGCGAGCGGGAGGTGCGCCGGCTGGTGGAGGGCGGACTCCGGGACAAGCAGATCGGTACGGAGCTTGGCATCTCGGTAAAAACCGTCGAAAAACACGTCGGCACGATCCTCAGGAAGACGGGAGCAGCCAACCGCACAATGCTGGCCGGGCTGGCCCATCCGCATCATTCCTGAACGGATGCCGACGACGACCAGGGATTTCCCCCAAAGCGAATGGGGGGACTCCCCGATAGCGCGCGATGCGCGTGCCGGTTTAACGTGAGACGAAGCCAAAGGAGGCCGTCGTGCCAGTTGTTTCCCTGAAGGAAATCGTCGACCGGGCGTTCGATGCCCGCTACGGCGTGCCTGCTGTCAACGTGTTCAACGACCTCACCATGCAGGGGGTGCTGGCTGCCGCAGTCGAAGTTCGCTCGCCGATCATCGTGCAGACGTCGGTCAAGACCGTGCGCTCGATCGGCGCGAAGGTGCTGTTCGCTATGTGGCAATCCATGACCGCCGACATCGACGTGCCCGTCGCCCTGCACCTCGACCACTGCCCCGACCGTGACGTGATCAGCGAGTGCCTGGCCATCGGCTGGAACTCGGTGCTCTTCGACGCGTCCCAGCTGCCCGTGGCCGAGAACCAGCGCCAAACCATTGAGGTGGTCAAGGAGGCCCGAGGCTACGGAGCCCATGTCGAGGGTGAGATTGAATCCATCACCGGCGTCGAAGACGGTGTCGGCTCCGATCAGACCGCGGCGCGGCAGACCCTTGACGTATCCCTCGCGTTCATTGAAGCGACCGGCGTCGATGTCTTCGCTCCGTCCATCGGCAACGCCCACGGCGTCTACAAATCGAAACCCGTTTTGGACTTCGACCGGGTCAGCGATCTGGTGGCGGCGCATCCAATACCCATCGCCCTACACGGCGGCACCGGAATGACGGACGCCCAATTCCACGACCTGATCCAGCGTGGCTGTTCCAAGGTGAACATCTCTACCGCCCTCAAGGTGACCTATCTGCAATCCACCCTGGCCAACCTGCGGTTCGCCGAAGAGGCCGACAAATGGGACCCGCCGACGCTTTTTCGCGCTGTGAGTGGCGATGTCGTCGACCTCACAACGGGCCTGGCCCGCACGTTCGGCTCGGCCGGCCAGGCCTGGTAAGCGATGCCGGCACTGATCTTCGACTGCGACGGCGTACTCGCCGACACCGAACGCCACGGACACCTGCCCGCCTTCAACGCCAGCTTCGCGGAGTTCGGACTGCCCGTGCACTGGAGCGAGGAGGATTACGCCGAGAAGTTGCTGATCGGCGGTGGCAAGGAACGCCTTACGAGCCTGCTCACGCCGGACTTCGTTCAGGCGGCCAATCTTCCCGCCGATCCGGCCCGGCAACAAGAAACCGTCGCCACCTGGCATCGGCGCAAGACCCAGATTTACACCGACCTGATCGCTGTCGGAGCGCTGCCCGCCCGCCCAGGGATCGCCCGGATCGTCGCCGAGGCGGCTGCTGCCGGCTGGATGCTCGCGGTCGCCTCAACCTCGGCCGAACCCTCCGTGCGGGCAGTGCTGACCCACGCGGTGGGCGAGTCCCTGGCCGCGCAGTTCCAGGTATTCGCAGGAGACATCGTGGTCGCCAAGAAACCTGCGCCGGACATCTACGCCTATGCCTTGGAGCACCTCGGTGTGAGCACCGACGAGGCGATCGTCATCGAGGACAGTAACAACGGCCTGCGCGCCGCCCGCGCTGCCGGGTTGCGCACCCTCGTCACAGTGAGCAGTTACACCGTCGATGAGAACTTTGACGGTGCTGCCCTCGTCGTCACCTCGCTCGGCGACCCGGATGGCGAACTCGCAACCGTGCTGGGCTCTCCTGCCGGCGTGGTGCCGAACGGTTTCGTGACGCTGGGCGACCTTTCGATGCTGCTGCGCGCCCCCAACCAGGAGGAAGAATCATGACCAGTTCCCTGAACGCGACTGAATTCGTGGTGCGCTCCATCGCCGAGGAGGCCCTCGTCAACGAGAAATACTTCGGCGAACTTGACTCAGTTGTCGGTGACGGGGACTTCGGCTACTCCCTGGCCCGCGGTTTCGAGGTTGTGCTCTCCGGCTGGGACGGCGTTGACCGCACGGACCCCGGGGTGTTCCTGAGCAAGATCGCGATCGTCATCACCAGCACCATCGGGGGAACGTCGGGGCCGCTCTGGGGAACGGCATTCCTGCGCGCCGGCACCGCGCTCAAGGGCCGAAACGAGGTCAGCCCGGCGGACACCATCACCGCGCTGCGCGCGGCCATCGAAGGGATCAAGTACCGCGGTAAGTCCGATGTCGGTGACAAAACCCTGCTCGATGCTTTCGTGCCCGCCGTCGACACGCTCGAGGCCGCATTTGCGGCCGGCGACGACGCCAAGACTGCTCTGGGCAAGATGGCGGTCTCCGCTCGGGAGGCCGCACAAGCCACGAGCCTGCTCCAGGCCCGGCGCGGGCGCGCGAGCTACACCGGCGAGCGCAGCGTGGGATCGCCCGACGCCGGCGCGATCGCCATTGCGGTGCTGGTCGAGCGCCTCGCCCGAACCTGGGCCAACTAGCCCACCGATAACCATCCGATCCCGACAACGACGTGGAGACATCATGAAGAAGTTCATCAACGACCCCCAGCAGTTCGTTCCCGAGATGCTCGAGGGCATCGCGCTCGCGAACCCCGACACCCTGCGCTACGTTCCCGAATATCACCTCATCCATCGAGCGGATGCCCCCAACCACGACAAGGTCACCATCATTCAGGGCTCCGGCTCCGGCCATGAGCCAGCCCACGTGATGACGGTCGGTAAGGGGATGCTGGACGGCGCGTGCCCTGGAGACGTCTTTGCCGCCCCGCCGATCGACTTCATTATCGAGTCCACCAAGCTCCTCGCCTCCGACAAGGGGGTGCTGCTCCTGGTCAACAACTACACCGGAGACCGGATGGCGTTCGAGATGGCCGAGGAGGTATCCAGCGCCGACGGCATCCAGGTGCGCACGCTGTTCATCGACGATGACGTGTCGGTGCAGGACTCCACCTACACCGTCGGCCGCCGCGGAGTGGCCGGCAACTTCTTCGTGATGAAGGCCGTTGGAGCCGCGGCGGAGTCCGGTGCCGACCTCGACGAGCTGGTGCGCATCGGCGAAAAGGTCAACTCCGTCACCCGCACCATGGGTGTCGCGCTGACGGCCTGCACTCCTCCCGCCCGGGGGGAACCCCTGTTTGCCCTCGGCGACGACGAGATCGAGATCGGCGTCGGCATCCACGGCGAACCGGGGCGACGCCGGGCCAAATGGATGCCCGCCGACGAGATCGTGGACGAGCTGCTCAGCGCGATCGTTCCCGACCTGCCATTCGTCAGCGGGGACCGGGTCGCCGTGATGGTGAACGGCCTCGGCGGCACGCCGATCAGTGAGCTGTACATTCTCTACGGGATCATCCACAAGCGGCTCACCGCGCTGGGCATGACCGTGGGACGTAACTATGTCGGCGAGTACTGCACCTCGCTCGACATGGCCGGTGCCTCGATCACGCTGGTGCGACTCGACGACGAGATAGCGGCACTACTCGCCGCCCCGGCCGAGATCGCAATGCGAGTTTTCTGAGCCGCCCGACCCGTGAGCGCGGTCGCCGAGGCCCGTGCCGATGAGAGGCCGAAGGCGACCAGGATAAACTCGTTCAGTGCGCCTTGTAATTGCGAAATGCTCCGTTGACTATGCCGGGCGTCTCAGCGCGCACCTGCCGCTGGCCACCCGCTTGCTGATGATCAAGTCCGATGGCAGCGTGCTCGTGCACTCCGACGGTGGCTCCTACAAACCGCTGAACTGGATGAGCCCACCCTGCTCGATCGCCATCTCCGAGCCCGACGGCGATCAAGCGGATGCCGGCATCACCGCCCTCTGGACGGTCACCCACGCCAAGACCGCCGACCAACTCGTGGTCAGCGTCTACGACGTGCAGCACGACTCGGCCCACGAACTCGGCATCGACCCCGGCCTGATCAAGGACGGCGCGGAGTCGCACCTGCAGAAGCTGTTGGCCGAGCACATTCATCTGCTCGGCGAGGGTTTCACCTTCGTGCGCCGCGAGTACATGACCGCCATCGGGCCGGTCGATATCCTCGCGCAGGATGCCGCCGGCCGATCTGTCGCGGTAGAACTCAAGCGAAATGGTGATATCGACGGGGTGGAACAGCTCACGCGCTACCTCGAACTCATGAATCGCGACCCGCATTTGGCGCCGGTCAGTGGGGTTTTTGCCGCGCAGACGATCAAACCGCAGGCCCGCAAGTTGGCGGAGGATCGCGGCATCCGCTGTCTGCTGCTCGACTATGACGCCATGCGCGGCCTCGACGATACGGCCTCGAAACTCTTTTAGGGCAGCGGGCGCCCGCGGGCCGCAAGGTACAGCGCGAACCACTCGTCGCGGGTCATTGCCGCTGCCTGCGCGGTTGCATCCCCGCAGGCCCGAATGCGCGCCGGATCGCTCGATCCGAGGACGGGGTCGATGTGCGCGGGGTGCCGCATCAGCCAGCCAAGAACGATGGCCTCGCGGGTCGTGTTCTTCACCTCGGCCAGCGTCTGCACCAAAGCGGATGCCGCCTCCTCGGCCGCCGTGCCCGTCGCCCCGGAATACCGGCCCTGGGCGAGTGCGCCCCAGGCCTGCAGCCGCACGCCATTGCTCGCGCAGTACTCGAGCGTGCCGTGCGGGAAGGTGTTGTCGGCGCCGTCCGGGTGGTTGACCAGCACCGTGCTGTCGACCCAGTCACGCTTGAGCAGATCGACAGCGCAGCCTCGACCGCGCTTAACCGTGGAAAGGCTGAGCAGAATGGGCAAATGGGGTACATTGCCTCCAGAACACCTAGGCTATGCCGAATGAACGCAACATTGACGCGCACCTGGAGCGCCATCCTCTTCGACCTCGACGGAACCATCACTGACTCCGCCCCGGCGATCACCAGCTCGCTGGCTCGCACTTTCACGCTGCTCGGGCGTCCGGTTCCGTCCGCTGCCGAACTGCTCGCCTACGTCGGCCCGCCCATGTTCGACGCCTTCCAGGAATATGCGGGAATGACCGCAGACGAAGCCGTGGAGGCCATCGCGGTCTATCGGGCTGAGTATCACGGCGCTGCTGCCCTCGACACGGCTGTCTTTCCCGGCATCGCCGGTCTACTCGAGCGCATTCACGCGACGGGTATCCCGCTCGCCCTCGCCACCAGCAAGCCCGAGCTGAGTGCCATCGCCATTCTCACGCACTTCGACCTAGCGAAGTATTTCACGGCCACGGTCGGTGCCTCCGCCGATGACACCCGCAGCAGGAAAGCCGACATCGTCGCCGAGGCTCTCGCCCGGCTGGCCGCGACCGGCGTCGACACCAGCGGCGCCGTCATGGTCGGCGACCGCAGCTACGACGCCATCGGTGCCCAGGCCAACGGCATTCCGGCCATTCTGGTGGAGTGGGGCTACGGCTCTCCGGCTGAGGCCGAGGCTGCTACGGCGGTCGTGCACTCGACCGACCAGCTCGGCCGGTTGCTGCTCGGCTGACGCCCTAGCGGCTAGGAGTCAAAGCCGAGGCCCAGCGCGTCGAGGGTTTTCAGCAAGGCATTGCGCTTGCCGCGGTTGTGGTCGGCCCGGTTGAGCGCCCAGCGCGTGGCCTGAATCCCAGCGGATGCGATCGGCTCCGGCGGAAACGGCAGCGGACGACCGCGCACCATGGCCAGTTCAGTGCGCTCGGTGGCGCGGCCAGCCAGCTGGTCGAGCATGACCTGAGCGGCGAAGTGCGTGGCGCCGACCCCGAGGCCGGTGAATCCGGCCGCGTAGCTGATGCGCCCGCCGCGCGCCTGGCCGAAGAACGCGCAGAACTGCGTGGAGGTGTCGATGGCACCGGCCCACTTATGGCTGAAACGCACCCCGGCCAGCTGCGGAAACGTCGTGAAGAAGTGGCTCGCGAGCTTGGCGAAGGTCTCGGGGCGGTTCTCATACCCGCTGCGTACTTTACGCCCATAGTGATAGACGGCGTCGTAGCCCCCGAACAGAATGCGGTTGTCGGCGCTCAGCCGGTAGTAGTGAAACTGGTTAGCCAGGTCACTGAGCCCCTGCCGGTGCTGCCAGCCGATCGCGGCGAGTTGGTCGGCATTCAGTGGTTCGGTCATGAGCACGTAGTCGTAGACCGGCACGGTTGCGAGTTTGTTGCGCTTGAGTAGCGACGGAAAGACGTTTGTGGCCAGAGCCGTCTTCTGGGCAGTCACGGAGCCGCCCGCCGTCACAACCCGGGTGCCCTGCGCCGCGGTCAGTCCGGTCGTGTCGAGGTTTTGCACGAGCGAGTTCTCGAAGATTTCGACCCCGCTGGAGGTGGCCACGCGAGCCAGCTCGGCGGCGAGCTTGCCCGGATGCACGAGAGCATTGCTGCGCTTGTGCCAGACCCCGGCCAGGTAGGTCGGAGACGCGACCTCGGCCTGCACGGCCGCCTGGTCGAGAAACACGGTGTTCTCGTCGGCCGTCTCCTCGCGCAGCCACTCCACCTGGTGCTCCTCGATGGCGAGGTCGATGGCGCCGGTGCGCTCGAAATCACAGTCCAGGCCGAGTGCGGCCACGGCTCGCTCGATTTCGTCGAGGTTCTCATTACCGAGCTCGGTCAGCCGGTCGATCTCCTGCGGCCAGCGCGTGCGCCCGTTCTCTTCGCCGTGGGTGAGGCTCGCCTCGCAGAAACCGCCGTTGCGACCGGATGCCGCCCAGCCGACCGTGCGCGCCTCCAGCAGCACCACGCGCGCCGCCGGATTCTGTTGTTTGGCCAGCACCGCGCTCCACAAGCCGAGGTAGCCGCCGCCGACGATCGCCAGGTCGCAGTTGAGGTTGCCGGAGAGCCGAGGGTAGTTCGCACGCGGCGCGAGGTCGTCGAGCCAGAAGGAGCCCTGCCGGGTGCCGACGAGTGAGGCTGCGACAACGGATGCCGCGGGCCGGGCTCGGTCGAAAATTGTGCTGGTCATGCGGGGTGCGCGTCCTCTCGCGGCGACGATGCCGCCACCTGGTCTGGGCGCCACCAGCCTAGCGGCGCCCACCGAGATTCCGGCGCGTGGCGCGGGCATCCGCTTGATGCGACCGGGACGTTAACGCGAAAGTGCCGCCCCGCGCGAAGCGGGACGGCACCGAGAAGACGCGACTCTAGATGATCGCGGCGCGCAGGGCGGCAGCGGCGGCGGCCGGGTCATCGGCGCCGTAGATGGCGCCGCCTGCGACGGCAACGGATGCGCCGGCGCGCTGCACCGAGGCGATGGTCGCCAGGCTCACGCCACCGGCCAGCGAGAACGGAACCTTGGCGGTTTCGCCCTGGTTGAGCAGCTTCGCGAGCGAGAATCCGGGCTCGGCCTGCTCGTCGAGTCCGGCGTGCATTTCGACGAACTGGGCACCGAGCGCGGTGACCTCGCGGGCGCGGGTGACCTTGTCGGCAACGCCGATCAGGTCGACGACGATGCCCTTACCGTGCTTGGTCGCGGCGGCGACGGCTCCGATGATGGTGCTGTCTCCGGCCGTGCCGAGCACCGTCACGAGGTCGGCGCCGGCGGCGAAGGCGATGTCGGCTTCGAGCTCGCCGGCATCCATCGTCTTGAGGTCGGCGAAGACGATCTTGTCGGGGTGCGCGGCTTTGATCGCGGTGACGGCGCGCAGGCCCTCGGCCTTGATCAGCGGGGTGCCGAGCTCGATGATGTCGACGTGCGGGGCGACCTGCGCGGCGAGCGCGAGCGCGGCGTCGGTGGTCAGTACGTCCATTGCTACCTGAAGCTTCATGGGGTTCTACTTTCAGTTGGGGTAAGCGGTCTGTGGTTTTCGGGACGGGGCCTGGGCCCTATCCGGTTTGTTACTCGAGGTTGGCGTGACGCGGCCAGAGCTCGGCGGCCGTCGCACCGCTTCGCTGCCAGAGCGTGTGGAATAGGGCGTCGCCCACCAGCAGCACGGACTGTTCGAACAGCCCGCCCGAGTACTGCGCCGACACCTGCCCGGCGTGGTCCTGCTTGGCGGCCGCGGGGATGACCACGGTCACCGCGGCGAGGTGCCCGAGGGGCGACTCCGGCGCCGTGGTCAGCGCGAGAATGTTCGCACCCACACCGTGAGCCGTCTCGGCGGCGCGCACGATGGCGCCCGTCGTTCCGGATCCGCTGGCCACCAGCAGCAGGTCGCCCTGCGCAATCGCCGGGCTGGTGACCTCGCCGACCACGTGCACGTCAAGGCCCAGGTGCATGAGCCGCATCGCGGTCATCTTCAATGCCAGCCCGGAACGGCCGGCTCCCAGCACGAACACCCGCGGTGCCACAGCGAGCAGACTCGCCGCGTCATCCAGCACCACAGAAGCGGATGCCGCCCGCAGCGCGTCCACGACGCGGCCATTCTCGGCGAAAATGAGACCGAGGGCATCCGCTGTGGTGGGGGTGGTTGTAGTTTCGGTCATGGGTCAATACTTCACTCTTTCGAGTGGGCGTGCGGCCCGCCAAACGAATGGTTTTACTACCCAAACGAATGGCTCCGGGCAGGCTCCACGGACGGTTCGGATAGGCTATCCGTATGACCTTCCTCGCCGATTCACCCGTGCAGACCGCGCGCAGCATGGCCGCCGAACGCTCCAAGCTCATCGCCGACCTCACGGACGCGCACGCGACCACGCTGGAATCCCTGCTCGCCGTGCTGCGCTCGAGCAGCACGAGTGACACCGCTGCCCGCCAGAAGGCCACCGAACTCGCCGCCGCGGCGATGGTCGCCCTGCGCGCGGTGAGCGACCTCGACCGGAGCCTCACCGAAGAACCTGTTGCCCGCGCCTTCGAACGTCTCAAAAATGACCTGCGTCCGCTGGTGCGCTTCGGCGACCTCGACGTGCAGTTCATCGAGCCGCCGGTCAACGGCCGCGCGCTGCCCGGCGAAGTCGCCCACGAGGCCAGGGCCATCGTGCGCGGCGCCGTGCTCGCCCTAGTCGAGCAGACCGGGGTCGCGCGGGTGCGCGTTCAGTGGGACTGCGACGGCAGCAACCTGCTGATTCGCATTCGCGACGACGGACCGGGCGACCTCGACGCCGAGGTTCCGAGCGTTCGCCAGCTGGCCGCCCGCGTCGTGGCGCTCAGCGGAACGCTGGGTGTCGAGGCGACCGCCGGCTGGGGGTCGGAGATGGCGGTGTCGCTGCCGCTCGACGCGCCCACGGCATCCGTTTCGGCGGCGGCAGCCTGGGGCCTCAGCCCGCGCGAGCGCGGCGTGCTCGAGCTTGTGGCGTCGGGCGCGCGCAACAAGGCGATTGCCGAGGCGCTGACCATCAGCGAGAACACCGTGAAGTTTCACGTGGCCAACCTGCTGCGCAAGGTCGGCGCCTCGACCCGCGCCGAACTCGCCTCCCTCGCCCGCTGAACGGATGCCCGGCGCGCCGCCAGCACGCCGGCCGCCGCGAGCATGGACAGGACTCACGCTAGGGTGAAGGAGTCAGAAGACACACAACCCACGGGAGCGCGCACCAGCGAGCTGAGAGGACGGCCAGGGCCGTCGACCGTTGAACCTGTCCGGGTAATGCCGGCGTAGGAAGTTCGAGAACATGCGCACACTTGACGAAATCTCCATGTCTGAAACCGTCACCACCGGCCCGATCCAGGGCAGCAGCAAACGCTACGAACCGGTGCCGGCCTGGCCAGGGCTCGAAATTCCGGTTCGCCGGGTGAACCTCAGCAACGGCGAACACTTCGACCTGTACGACACGTCCGGCCCATACACCGATGACACGGCCACGATCGACCTCGAGAAGGGGCTGCCGAAGACCCGGGCCGGGTGGGAGCATCCGCTGCCCATCGACGGCGCTGCGACCCAGCTGGTCTGGGCCCGGGCCGGCATCGTCACCCCGGAGATGGCCTACATCGCCGCCCGCGAGGGCGTCTCTGTCGAGCTCGTGCGCGACGAGGTAGCCCGCGGCCGCGCGGTCATTCCGGCCAACCGCATGCACCCCGAGAGCGAGCCGATGATCATCGGCAAGGCCTTCACCGTGAAGATCAACGCGAACATCGGCAACTCCGCCGTGACCTCGTCGATCGCCGAAGAGGTCGAAAAAATGGTCTGGGCCGCCCGCTGGGGCGCCGACACCCTGATGGACCTCTCCACCGGCAAGGACATCCACCTCACCCGCGAGTGGATCATGCGCAACTCGCCCATTCCGGTGGGCACCGTTCCGCTCTACCAGGCCGTCGAAAAAGTCAACGGCGACCCGGCCCTGCTCACCTGGGAGATCTACCGCGACACCGTGATCGAGCAGTGCGAGCAGGGCGTGGACTACATGACCGTGCACGCCGGAGTGCTGCTGCGCTACGTGCCGCTCACCGCCAATCGGGTGACCGGAATCGTCTCCCGCGGCGGCTCGATCATGGCCGCCTGGTGCCTCGCCCACCATCAGGAGAGCTTTCTCTACACCCATTTCGTGGAGCTGTGCGAGATTCTGCGCCGCTACGACGTGACCTTCTCGCTCGGCGACGGGCTGCGTCCCGGCTCCATCGCCGACGCCAACGACGAGGCCCAGTTCGCCGAGCTGCGCACCCTCGGCGAGCTCACCAAAGTCGCCAAATCCTACGGCGTGCAGGTGATGATCGAAGGCCCCGGCCACGTGCCGATGCATAAGATCGTCGAAAATGTGCGCCTCGAGGAGGAACTTTGCGAGGAAGCCCCGTTCTACACGCTCGGCCCGCTCGCCACCGACATCGCCCCGGCCTACGACCACATCACGAGCGCGATCGGCGCGGCCATCATCGCCCAGGCCGGCACCGCCATGCTCTGTTACGTCACCCCCAAGGAACACCTCGGCCTGCCGGGCCGCGACGACGTGAAGACCGGAGTGATCACCTACAAGATCGCCGCCCACTCCGCCGACCTGGCCAAGCAGCATCCGCGCGCGCAGGAACGCGACGACGCCCTCAGCCGGGCCCGCTTCGAGTTTCGTTGGACCGACCAGTTCGCGCTCTCGCTCGACCCCGACACCGCGCAAAGCTTTCACGACGAGACGCTGCCCGCCGGCCCGGCCAAGGCCGCCCATTTCTGCAGCATGTGCGGTCCCAAATTCTGTTCCATGCGCATTTCAGCAGATGTTCGGGTGTACGCCGCAGAGAACGGCCTCACCAGCCTCGAGGCGATCGAGGCCGGGATGGCGGAGAAATCGGCTGAGTTCACCAGGATGGGTAGCTCGGTCTACCTGCCGTTGCGCGTACTCGGAGCCGACGAGCACTGATCGCGGAAGCTGATGGCGCGGCCAGCGGCACGCGCCGGCGCTGGCCGAATTGTGCGTGCGGGCCAGCGCGATCGGCCGGCACGCACAGTTTGACGGTGGACACCAATCCGTGAGTCCCGGGCCCGGCCTAGAATATGGGCCCAGTTTCCGGGACCGGGCCCGGTCAGGTCTGGCGCGCACCCGGGTACACTCCGTCTCATGGTTCTCGCCATTCTCGCCCCCGCCCCGCCGCCGCACCACTAACCCCCACTGCAACGTCCAACCCGTTCCCGGCCCGGGCCCGGAAACCATCAGTAGCTAAGCGGTGACCCAATCACCCCAGCAGGGTTTTCCCATGGTGCCGGCACCAAGATTCCGCCATGACTCCCACAAACGCGACGCTGCGTTTGGTTCGCCTCGACGACGGCGCGAAGCCCAGCACCGCGTTTGGCGACACGACCGCCGTCCCCGGCGGGCTCGCCCGCATCAGCGGGAGGCGGCGGCCGGAACATCCGTTCTGGCAACCCTGGTCTTTGAGATCCCGAATCAGGCCATCGCCCTGGTTCTGAACGGCCCGCAGGGCGCGCGGTTATCGCTCGGAACGGGGCACCACACCGCACCCTGAGAATATCCCCCGAGATTGGGGGTAAATGTCTACTCCACACGCGGCTACCCCGCCCATCGGCATGCGGGCACCATGGTTACATTCCAACAGTGGAGGTCAGCATGACAACTGGATTCGTCACCCGAGAACAGCCCACCGCGACACCAATGGCCCACTTGAGCGTGCACGTCTTTGGAAACCTCAGCGTTCGACGGGGGTCTGTCGTGCTGCACGCCCATGAGCTGGGCGGGCCCAAGCCCCGCCAGATCCTTGAAATTCTGCTCGTGCACCTCGGCTTGCCGGTCTCCAAAGACCGCCTCATCGAACTGCTCTGGGGCGCCAGCGCTCCGCTCGAAGCCCTGCCCACCCTCGAAAGCTATGTGAGCCTTCTCCGTCGCCACCTGCAGCCCGGCGCGGGAAAATTCGGCCCGCTGCAAACAACGACCGGCGGCTACGTGTTGGACCGTGAGCTCGTCGACGTCGACCTCGACCAGTTCGACATACTCCTGCAGCGTGCGCAGAAGACCATTCCCGGCCTCGCGTATCCCCTGTTGCTGCGCGCTCTGGACCTCGCCGCCGCACCGCTGCTCGGCGACGAACTTCTGCCGGCCTGGGCAATGGAAGCCCGCGATCTGCACGCCGCCCGCCTCACCAGCGCCCGCATTCTCGCTTCGGAAACAGCTGCAGCCCTGCACCGCATCGATGACGCCCTCGATTTCGCGAACCTCGCACTGGCCGACGAGCCGTTGAACGAACGAGCCTGGACGGCCCTCATTCTCGGATTGGAGACGAGCGGGCGTCACGCCGAAGGCCTGCAGGCCTACAACCGCTGTCGTCGCGCGATGCAGGACGAGTTGGGCTGCGCTCCCGGCCCGATTCTGCGCGCGGCCCAGCTCCGGTTGCTGCACGCGACCGCAGACGGGGACGGCGACCTGGCCGACGTGCTGTCCGCCCTGCTCATGCTGCACGACCAGCTTCGCCTGTCGCCGACGAACGAGCCTGGGCACACTGCCACCACTACTTCTTCTTCGCGACCAGAGCCGGTCGCGGATTCCCTCCGGGAGGCTACTGATGTTGTCACGTCATTTCTGCGACGCGCCGTCGCTCGCGCTTGAGCTGACTCTGTCGGCCTTTATACCATATGGGGGGCCAAAGAGACAGGACTCGACAAAAACTCATGTTGTCCTGATACTTATTGCGCCAACCGGAATAGCACGGTGTGCTCCGTCAGCATCGAGGCTCAGGAACGGGCAGAGAGGTTCCCGCAGATGAGCGCGCAGACGTCCCCGATGGAACCCGGCATGCAGGGGACCACGGCGACCGCGTCACTTCCCGGTTCGGCCACGGTCGGCACAACCCCGATGGGGCAAATTCGTATTCTCATCGTCGACGACCACACCACCTTCGCCGAGCTTCTCACTGGTTCGCTCAATCGCGAACCCGATTTGTGCAGCGTCGGCTCGGCCAACAGCGTGGCCACCGGCATCGCCGCCTGCCTGGAATTGGTCCCCGACGTCGTCGTCATGGACTATCACCTTCCCGACGGCAGCGGTCTCGTCGCGGCCACAGCCATCCTCGCCCGCGCTCCTCATACCCGAATTGTCATCCTCACCGGCGACCCGGCCCTCGAGGCTCTCGAGCAGGCCGCCGCGATCGGGGTCTGCGCGTTCCTACCCAAAGACGGCTCCCTCGCGACGGTGCTCGACACCCTGCGGCACGCGCGCATCGGCGGTTTCCTCGTGCATCCGTCCCTCGTTAGCCTGCTGAGTGCCCGGCGGCGGCAGCGCAGCGAAGAGATCCCCTTTCCCGAGCTGACCAAGCGTGAGCTCGCCGTGCTTCGACTGATGGGCGAGGGCTCCGACGTGCGGGCCAACGCGAGGGTTCTCGGAATTTCCGAGAACACCTGCCGCGGCTACGTCAAGGCGATCCTGGGCAAGCTTGGGGCACACTCGCAACTCGAAGCAGTGGTTATCGCGACCCGACTTGGTCTGGTGCCGGCGCAGCATGTCTAAGTGGACGCCTGCGCAGCCTCGTGCCAGTAGCATCGACCGCACCCGGTCGGCTGAGCGCTCTGAGGTGCGCAGCGCGGTCGGCCGTTTTCTGGCCGTGGGCATAGTGGCCATGGTCTTCGTGGCTATACCGGCTGCCCTCTGGGTACGTGAACTCTCTGTACGCAATGCCATGGACAATGCTATTCAGCACGCCCAACGCCTCGCCGACTACTCCGTCGGGCCGCTCCTCTCCGATGCGATTATTGCGGGTGACCCCGGCGCGACCCGGCGGCTGGATGACCGATTGGCCCCCCGCATCTCCGACGGATCGATCGTGCGCGTCAAGGTATGGGATCCCTCAGGCCGCATCGTGTATTCTGACGTCCCGAAGTTGATCGGCCAGGAATTCACTCTTCCATCGTGGGCGCCCGAGCTGCTCGCCAGCGGAAAGGGGCGGGCCACCCTGGGGATACAGACCGATCCCGGCGACGAGAACGAGAAAGAGGCCGGTGAGCTGGTCGAGGTCTATGTGCGCGCTTCATCGGCGAGGGGTGACCCTCTCATCTTCGAGGCCTACTTCAACGACGACGCGGTCCGCGACGAACAGAGCGCTCTCGTCGTCGGCCTCATCCCCGCCTTCCTGCTGTCCCTCGGTGCCCTGCAACTGGCCCAGTTGTTTCCGGCGGTGCAACTGGCCCGACGCATCCAAAACCATCAATCAACCAAGCGCCAGCTCCTGCAGCACGCCATCGAGGCATCCGACCTCGAGCGCCAGCGCATCGCGCGCGACCTGCACGACGATGTCATTCAGGACCTTGCAGGGCTGTCCTACGCCCTCGAGGCCGAGGAACGACATTCCGCCCTCGAGAACCGGGCGTTGTTCGGCCAGGCCAAAGCCATCCTGCAGAAAAACGTGCAAACCCTGCGCGCCATGACCACCGAGCTGTACCCGCCCGACCTCGAAGAACTCGGCCTGCCCGCCGCCTTGACCCGGCTGACCGCACCGCTGATCGAGCGGGGCATCGTCGTCAAACTCCATATTCCGGACGACTGCGACCTCGACCGCGACCGTGCCGCCATGTTCTACCGGGTGGCCCGCGAGGTGCTCGCCAACACCATGAAGCATGCCAGGGCCGGCGTCCTCGAACTCACCCTGATGCAGGATGACGACCGCACCATCCTGCTGATTCACGACAACGGCTGCGGGTTTAACCTGTCCGCGGACGCCCCCGACAATCATCTCGGGCTGCGCATCATGCGCGACACCATCCAGGTCGCCGGGGGCTCGCTCGAGGTGCGCTCCTGGATGGGCGGCGGCACCTCGGTCATGGCGACCCTTGATCGGATTGCTCCTGCTCGAATACGGTAACCAGGGTTCGACGCCGCCGCTGAAACCCGCTCCATAATACGATTGCCATGGTCGCAGACAGCAGCACTGAAAGGCCGATCCAGTACCCGATCCACGGGCTGGGTGTGACGGGCACCGGGGCCATCACGTCGGTAACGTGGTCCACCATAGTTTGGGCGATGACAGCGGGAGCTGGAAACGGCTCGGTTGCCATGTCCACACCAACCCCGGTCAGCGACTCGGGCCGCACGGCTACCTGGGACGCGGCAGTACCGGCCCCGCGGGCGATTTCAATCCGCACAGACTCAATCAAGCGATCACTGAGCAGCGGTCCGACATAGTCGACCGCGAGCAGGCCGTCGCCGAGAGCCGTGCCGTAGCTGCCGATCGCGTCCGCAACTATGCCTTCCGTCGCGATCAAATCGGCCGCTTGGGCCGGTTCATCCGCCTCGACCTCAAACCGAAGATCGTGTACCAGCACGTCGACCACGAAATAGGTTGGATCCTCAGTAGCCGATTCTGTCGAAACGGATTCTTCCGGTCTGATCACGGCTGGCCCGACCAAGGCACGCGCTTGGGCAGCCTCCGTACCAGCGGGCAGCAGCATTGTCGGCGCGGGCACGGCCTGATCGAGGAGCCCCACCGGGAGCACCTCAGAAGCGATATCTGACAACGTCAGGCTGGCATCCGTCGCCCGCCGCTCGAGCTCGGCGCGCAGAACGGGGATGTCGGTATTTTCGTCAGCCCGCACCGCGAGCGCCACTCTTCGACGCACCATGAGGCCGTCAAAGGTCACGACCGGCCTGTCGTTGCCTAGGTCGGCACCGGGTTCAGGTGCAACGGTGGACTTAGGTAACGAATCCGGGGCCGCTACCCCGGCGGTGCAGCCGCTCAGAATGAGCACAAGCAACACCGCCGGAGCCAGTCGGTTCCCGGAGAACATCAGCTGCCCGCCGGCAGTTCCGGCCGGTAGACCGGCGGGAGTGAGCCCATCGGCGTGCTGTCAACCACGGGAACGTCCGAGGTGATCGGATCGTTCACCCGGTAATCGCCCACGGCAAACTGAATCATCATGTCATGGTCCTCGTGCGAGAGATTGTGACAGTGAATCATGTAACGGCCGCCGGCCTCCTTCCCGGTATCGAATTGCATCAGCACCGTGACGGATTCATTCTCACCGACATAGAAGACGTCCTTCGGCCCCTTCTCCCAGGCAAACGGTTTGCCTCCGTTGATATTGCGACCGATGATCTTGCCGTCCACCAGGTGGACGTGCACCGGGTGGAACCAGCCGCCCGAGGAGTTGGTGATGGTCCACTGCTCCACGTCGTAGGGCTGAGGATTACCGAACAGCTTGGTGAAGTTTGATGCCTCCACATCGGCCCAGGTCGTATCGTTGATTTTCCACAGGCCGTTACCGCGCGCCACCACCATTTTCCGCTTCACCTTGGCCATGTCGGGGGTGAGGCTCATAGTGGCCAGGCCGCCCAAAGCGGAATGGATCGCGCCGCCGTCGTCGAGGGAGGTGGGGATGGCAGAGATGGAACCGACGTTCGAACCGGAGTCGGCTACGACCTCGAATTTCATGATCTTGCCGGTGTTGACGAAGTCCACGTTGTTCTTGTTGCTGAGGTTGCGCAGCTCGACTGCTTGCCCCGGCTTGTACCGGCGAAAGTCGATCAGAATCTCGTAGCGTTCGGCCGTGCCCTGACGCCACGATCTCACCGCTTGAACGGTAGGCGTCATACCGCCGTCGGTGCCGACGATGTACATCGGCTCACCGGTCGAGAGGGTCGGCCGGTAAGAGCGTCCGACTGAGGCGATCAGCACTCGAAACCGGTAAATGCGGGGCTTGACCTTCATCGTGGGCCACGGCACACCGTTGACCATGATGATGTCACCCCACACTCCCTTGTGACCGTTGTCGTTGTAGCCGAGGGAGCCGTCGGCTTTGAACATGGCATCCGAGATCATGATCGGCACATCGAATTCACCCTGGGGCAGCTGCGCCCGTTCGAACGGGTCGTGCAGGGCATAGATGCCAGCCAACCCGGAGTACACGTTCTGCGCGGTCATGTGCATGTTGTGGTCGTGATACCACAGCGTGCGCGCCGACTGCCAGTTGGGGTAGTGATAGTTCTTGACTTTGCCGACGGCGGTGAAGTCGTTAGCGTAGCCGTCGTACTGCGGCAGCGACGCCGAGCCGTGCAGGTGGGTGACGGTGTTGAACGCACTCGGGTGTAGCAGACCGTTGGTTGACAGGGCGTTGCGAATGCGCACCTCGCTCCGGGTGCCCTGGGACAGCCGGATGGTCGGGCCGGGGAAGATCCCGTTATAGCCAGCGACCGTCGTGGCTAACCCGGGAACAAACTGGGCCTGACCGAGCTTCTGGGTGAGTGCGTAACGGGCAAAGGGACGCGACGGGTCTCCGTCATCGAATCCTGTCTCATACGGCAATAATACCGGGGGACGACGGAACACGCCGGCGTAGGGCACCGGCATGTTCGCAGGTGCCAGCAGGCTTTTCGTTATGAGCGGGGTAGTGGAAACCGGGTCGTCTCCTCCACTCATTCCGATGGCGCCGAGAGCACTGAATGCGCCCAGCTGTAATACTTCCCTACGTGATGTCATGACGTCTCCTGCTGATTTTCTGGACCACACTGCCTGGTTGGGGTGTCTTGGTGACCGGCTGACGACCCATACGAAGGTCGCCAGCCGGGTCATTCGGTTGATTGTTTTAGTTCACCGCTCCCGTCGTGTACGACCACGAGCGGGTGGCCACCGGGTTGCCGGCGAGGTCTCGCACGGCACCCGTACCACCGGTGATGGTCACCGTGTACGTCGTGTTCGCCAGGAGTGTGGCGTTCGGGTTGATCGTCAGTACGCGGGTAGTCGCGTTGAACGACAGGGTCGAAGCGATCGTCGTGCCGGGACGGGTGACAGTCACCGACGTTGCCGTGAATCCAGTGATGGCTTCACTGAAGGTCGCGGTCGGGCTCACCAGCCGTCCAACTGCCGTCGCTCCCGCCGCAGGAGTCAGCGCGGTGATCGTCGGAGCCGGGCCGGTAATGAACGACCAGGTGCTCGTCGCCATCGTGTTGCCGGCCGCGTCACGGATGCCCGAGAGGGTGGCCGTGTAGGTGCGGTCAGCGAGCAGCGTCACGCTCGGGTTCAGCGTCGCGACTCGTGTCGTGGCGTTGTACGAGACCACGGCAGCAATCACCGTGGCACCACGCCGCAACACAAACGTCGTACCGCTCACCCCGGTGACCGGTTCACTGAACGTTGCTGTCAGATTGCCGGTCTGGCTGACCGATCGAGCATCGGCTGCCGGTGTGCGTGCGGTCACCGTGGGGAGCACGAACTCCGTGCGCGGCGTGACCACCACCGAACGAGCAGATGCCGTCCCGGTACCGACCGAATTGATCGCCGCGACATCGAAGGTATACCCAGTGCCATTGATCAGCGACCCGATCACCGCGCTGGTGACATCGGCCACCGTCGTCGTTCCAGTTGCCGTTGCATCCGCTCCGATGAAGGTGCGCACCAGGTAGCCCGTGATCGCGGCGGCATTGGCCACCGGCACTGGGGCCGTCCAATTCACGGTCGCCGAAGCATTTCCCGCAACCGAGGTTCCGATCACTGGCGCTCCAGCCACAACCTGCACCACGGGTGCGGTCGGGGCTGTCGTGAACGACCAGCCGTCGGGAGCTATCAGGTTACCCGCAACATCCGCAATTCCCGACAGCGCCACCGTATAGGACGTGTCGGCCGACAACGTCGCGCTCGGGTTCAGGGTCGCAACCCGAGTGCTGGCGTCGTATGACACTACGGCGGGAACGGTCGTGGCACCGTTGGCGAGCACGAATGTGGTGTCGCCGACTCCCGTGACCGCTTCGCTGAACGTTGCCGTCAGGTCGTCGGTCGCACTGACCGCGCTGGCGCCCGCCAGCGGTGTCCTCGCCGTCACCGTGGGGGCAACGACATCAGGTTCCGGATTGACCACAGTGATCGTGAATACCGCGTGCCCTGTGGCCGAAACGTTTCCGGCGGGATCGAAGGCATTGAACGTGAGCGTTGTGGAGGTGGCGACGGGTATCGCTCCGCTGTAGAGCGTGGCGGAGTCGGAGATGACACCGCCGGCGAGAACCACGTCGGAACCGTCGACGGTGTAGTAGATATCCGCTCCGGTCTCGTTGGCGTTCAGCGTGACCGATTGTGCGGTATTGAACGTGCCGCCGGCCGGCGTTGCCGCGACGGTAGGCGCCGTGTTGTCGGTTGCCGGGATGGCATGAACGGCCGGGAAAGTTTCTCCAACGCTGCTGACCGCGACCACATACACGTCGTAGGTTTCCCCAGCGACCAGAGAAGTGAGAGTGGCGCCGGTTGCACTCTGACCGGTGATGCGCTTTCCGATTTCAATTTGCTCGTTGTTCGTGACGGTTTGCCCCACGGCAACGACCCGGTACCCGGTAATAGCTGCTGTTCCGGGGATCGTCTGCGCGGGGGTCCACGTGACCGCGATCCCGTTGCCTACCTTGGTGGCTGCGACGTTCGTCGGTCCGGGAGGGCCCGACAGGAGCGGGCCGTTGGGGCAGCCGCCCATGCCGGGGCCGCCCAGTTCACCAAACTCGGCGATGGTCAGGCCCTGGCGGTTGGCGTCGAGGTCTTCGGCCTGCCATCCCATGGCTCGCTCGCCGCCCGCATCGGCTGCGAGCTGCGCCGCATCAAGTTGGTCGAAAACATACGTGGCAGTGAAGGTGTTCGGTCCATCCAGGTCAAATTCCAGGCTGGAGTCGTAGCCGCCCTTGGGTGCGCGGGCCATCGGACCCGGCACTGCACGCACATCACGGCGCTGCACGGTCGTTGGCACCAACGCCGGCTCGATGATGCGCTGTTCAACTTGTGCCCGATTTACCGTCGCGCCGATATGGCCGGTAACCGTGACGGTGGTGCCGCTCTGCACAGCACGGCCGGTCACGAACAGGTCTTGGACCAGGGTGTCCCCGGAAGCGGTGGCACCAAATTTGACGGATACGGTGTCCGCCGGGAGGATATCGGGGGTTACCTGGAGGCCGGTCCCGGCACCCCAGCACACGCCGCCGGGATGGTTGATCTCAAAGGCTACGTCGCCGGCCTGGACAACAGCTTCGGCTGAGCCAATCACACCGACACCGGCGCGGCTGACCTCTACGGTCGCCGTCTCACCCAGATGGTCTTGGTAGCCCTCGAGAACGACGAAGTCCCGGTTGGGAAAGACCACGATGTTGTCGGGAAAGGTCGGAACGGCCGCCTGGGCCGCTGGGATGGCGAGCACGAGGCTGGAGCACAGCACGGCGACAGCGAGCCCCGCCAGCGCCGTCTGGCGCCGACCCGGCAACCACAATCCGACTCGTTCCGACCGGTCAGATGATTTTTTCATGGTGCCCCTTCCATTCCATAAGGTGAAGAACTCTTCACGCCTGTAGGAACGATGTCAGCCGGAGCTTGTAAAAATACTGGGGTTGGCGCCAGGGTGGCGCGCAGGAGATTGTCTGCGATTCTCAAGGCTCCAGTGACGGAAGATCGCCGGCGTACACGAACCGGCCGACAACTCGGGAAGAGTTGCCGGCCGGTCGGTCGAGGGATGGTTCAGGTTCCCTGGCCTAGAGCACGGTGCCGGTCGTGAAGGTCCACGTACTCGTCACTAGGGGGTTGCCCGCGAGATCTCGAACACTCGTGTTTCCACCGGTGATGGTCACCCGGTATTGCACGTTCGAGGTCAGGGTCACCGAGGGGTTGATCGTCAGCACGTTGGTGGTGGCGTTGAACGCCGCCGCCGATGCGACAACCGCTCCGGTGGAAACCCGGGTGATCACAACCGTGCTCGCGCTGACTCCGGTGATGTCTTCACTGAAGGTCGCGGTCACGTTGGCGTTCCGGCGCACCCCGGTGGTTCCCGCGGCGGGAGTCCTCGCGGTGATCGTCGGAGCCGGACCGGTGGTGAACGACCAGGTGCTCGTCGCCATCGTGTTGCCGGCCGCATCACGGATGCCCGAAAGGGTGGCCGTGTAGATGCGGTCGGTGAGCAGCGTCACGCTCGGGTTCAGCGTCGCGACTCGCGTCGTGGCGTTATACGAGACCACGGCGGCAATCACCGTGGTGCCGCGCCGCAGCACGAACGTCGTGCCATTGACCCCGTTGACCGGCTCACTGAACGTTGCCGTCAGGTTTCCGGTCTGGCTGACCGAGCGGGCGCCGGAGGCCGGTGTGCGTGCGGTCACCGTGGGGAGCACGAACTCCGTGCGCGGGGTGACCGCGACCGAACGGGCCGAGGCCGCTCCGGTGCCGACAGAGTTGATCGCGGCGACATCGAAGGTGTACCCGGTGCGGTTCGTCAGCGACCCGATCACGGCGCTGGTGACGTTAGCCACCGTCGTCGTGCCGGTTGCCGTCGCACCCGCACCGATAAAGGTGCGAATCCGGTAGCCCGTAACCGGTGCCTGATTGGCCACCGCGGCCGGGGCTGCCCAGTTGACGGTCACCGACGCGTTCCCAGCGACCGGGGTTCCGATTACCGGAGCACCAGCCACCACCTGCACAACGGGGGCGGTCGGTGTAACGACCTCCGAACGAGCCGAGGCTGCTCCGGTGCCGACCAAGTTGATCGCGGCGACATCGAAGGAGTACCCGGTTCCGTTGGTCAGAGCGGTAATCGTGACGGTAGAGACGTCAGCGACCAGCGAGGTTCGGAACACCGTGGCGCTCGTTCCTTCGTAGGTGCGAACCCGGTAGCCCGTGATCGTCGCCTGGTTGGCCACCGGTGCCGGGGCCGTCCAGTTGACGGTCACCTGAGCGTTACCGGCGACCGGGGTACCGATCGTCGGAGCCCCAGCAACCACCTGCACCACCGGTGCCGACGGAGTCACCGCGTTGGACGATGCCGAGAATGCGCTCGTTCCTTCCGCGTTGGTCGCCGATACCTGGAAGGTGTAGCTGGAGCCGTTGTTCAGCCCGGTGACAACCAGGTTGAACGCGGTTCCGGGTGCGGTGCGCAGTGCGCCCACCTGTGCTCCGGCCGAGTCGAGCACCTTCACCGAGAAGCTGGTGGGGATACCGGTCAGCGAGGCTACCCAGTCAACGGTTGCCTGACCGTTACCGGCAACGGCAGCGACGACGGTCGGGGTTCCCGGAGCCACGGTGTCGCTGAACTGCAGGCGTTCGATGTTGCGCAGGGTGTCGGTGCCGTCGGTGCCGCGGTTGTCGATCACCGTAGTGGTCGATCCCGCCGAACCGAGCGTGCCGTCGCCGCCGGTCGTCGTCACCTCGTAGTCGCTGGTCAGACCAGAGAACTGCGCGGTGTCGACACCACCCGTTCCGTAGAGGATCTCGCGAACCGCCACGATGTTACCCGGGTTGACGGTGCCGGCGAAGACAGCTTCCTGCAGAGTCGGTCCGGTGAGTCCACCGGCGCCGTCAGAGAGGTACTGGCTGGTCATCGCGCTCTGGTTCGTGCCGTTGATGCTGGCACTGCCAATCTCCGTCGCCGCATCGTTCGGGTTGGTCCGAACGCTCAGGCGAAGGCTGAGGTAGGCGTCACCGTCGATGATGTCGTCAGCTCCTCGTCCCTCGATCAGGTCGCCGCCGCCGCCACCCAGGAGAACGTTGCCGCTGCCCCAGACGTTCGGGCCGGTCAGGATCGGGCAATCGCCCTGGGCCGACAGCGCCACAACGGATGCCAGCGTGGTCGTGAATTCCGGAATCAGCGCGTCGAAGCCCGCAATGCGGTCAACTCCGGCCTGGTCTAGAACGTCACAGCCGATGAAGCCGCCGCCACCCACAGCACTGGGAACAAGGTCGTCACCACGCAGGATGTCATTCAGCTTCCAGCCGGAAAGTGCCTCGACTTCATTGAACTTGTCGCGCACACCGACCTGCAGAATGTCGAGGGGCGCGATCGGCAGGGCCAGATCGGCGTCCTGCGCCTGCGGGTCACCCTGGCCGGTCGACCAGTCGTAGCCGGAACCGCCAGCGTTCTTTTCGATTCCCGGACCTGCAACGCCAATGTCGTCGCCACCCTCCATGTCGTAGTCGTCATCGCCGCCCTGGCCAATCATGAAGTCGTTCCCGGGCTTTTGTGAGTCGTCCAGGAAGAACAGGTTGCTGCTGTCTCCAATCATGAGGTCGGGCTGGTTGCCACCCTCTTCCCAGTCGTCGCCACCGTCACCGAAGGCTGCGTCGAGACTTTCACCGAGCATGATGAAGTCGTCGCCGGCACCACCGAAGGTTTCGTTGGCGTTGGCTCCACCGTTCGTGAAGTCCTTGCCCTCGCCACCCATGATGATGTCAAGTCCGGGACCGGCATCGATCGCGTCGTTGCCGGGGCCGCCCTTGGGAACATCGTCTCCGGCGAAGTCGGTGATGATGTCGTCGCCTTCACCACCGAGAGCCACGTCGGCACCGCCACCGCCGTCAATGACGTCGTCACCGAGGCCACCCCAGAAGGTGTCGTTGTCGTTGCCGCCGTAGGCCCGGTCGCTTCCGCTCGTTCCGTTGTAGACCGCCTGGCCGTTGATACCAGCGGGGTCGACCGCGTTGCGGGCACGGTACTTGATCGTGCCGTCGGGCATGCGAATCAGCAGCGCCGTCTCATCACACTCGGACTGCGGGTCATTGGCGACGGTGTTGCCCGAAGCCGAGAACCCTGCGACGGTTCCAGCCAGGTTCTTCAACTCGAACTTGCAGTCGGCCGTTGCGAAGGGGTCGGCCTTCAGGGTGTGCGCGTTCGTGTTGCGCATCATCAGCTCAGCAAAGGAGTTACCCTCCAGCTGGGTGCGGAGGTTCATGCCGGGCGTGCGGGCCAGGTAGTACAGCCGGTCACCGTTTTGCAGATCGGTCATCTGTTTCTCGAACACGTAGTTGAACGTCGTGCCGAGCAGACCCCCGAAGGGTGTCGTCATCTCCGCGAGTCCGCCGACCCAGAGGTCGACCTCGTCGAGACCCGTGATCGAGTGCGTGCCCGAGTTGGCCCACGCTCCCATGCTGTTCATGAAGTCCATGGCTCCGTCCGGAGAAAATTCTCCCGCGAGGGCGTCAGGGCTCACGATCAGTCGCGCGGCGTCGCGCTTGCCGTCGAGCGTGGTCGCGCTCGTGATGGTGTCGAACTGACCATAGGCGGCCACGAAGTTGATCAGCGATTCCGGGTGCTTGAGGTTCTCCCCGAAGTCGATCCAGTTCGTGTACGGCCTGAGCGCCCCGTCGTTGGTCTTGTTGAACAGGTCACGACGGAACACGTTCAACCGCGGCACGCCTTCTGATCGTGCACGGGTCATGTTGATCGAGGCCAGGTCGAGCGGCAGGCCCAGCAGGTTATTGCGCAGGGTGTCAGTGACGAACTCGTCGAGTTCGTTGCCGACCTGGTCGCTCATACCCATGATGACGCTGCCCGCGGCTTCCTCCGAGGTCAGCTGCCCATCGGGGCCACCGTCGGTGTACGCGGGCGGGTTGAGGAACCCATCGAGCAGGGAGATATCGTTCTGACTTCCCGCCACATCGTCACTCGTGCCGAACACGCCGTCAGCACCCGGCTTGCCCGCATTGGTTCGCGAGATCGTCTCGGTCAGCATGGAGTGACCGAAGCGATACACCGCGTGGGCGAATTCCGCTGTGACGGCCGGGTTGATCTCGGTCTGAGTGAACGCAAACGGTTCGAACGGGTTGATACCGGGCTGCACCTTGCGCGCGAACTCTTCGAACACGAGGTGCTGGTACTCCATCTCTGTGACGAACCGGGCAGCCTGGAACAGGCGGTCGCCGTTCCAGCCGCCAGCCCCACTGGCCAGCTTCCACTCGGCCAGAGCGGCAACACCCCTGGCTGAGGTGTCGTTGGTGAGGGTGTTCTCGATGTTGTTGATAAGGCGGTCGTGCTCCGAGTGGAACACCTGGTGAACGGCGGTCAGGCCGATGTTCTCGTTGACGCGACCGTCTCCCGCGATGAAGTGTGCATTGAGCATCTCATCGTCGTAGGTTCCGGCTGGCTGGCCGGCGAAATCAGCGGATGCCGTGGTGTTGGCATCCGGGGTCAGTCCGGCCTTCGGCTCCGCGTTGTGCGCGATGTCGGTCAAGAACGGGGTTTTGAAGTAGAGCACGTCGCCCGGTACTGATACGGGGTTGGCGGTATCACCCTCGACCAGGCCGGTCGCAGTGACGTACTGCGGCATTCCGCGCAGCGGTCCGGGGATGAACTTGCCGTAGGCATCCGCTGCGAGCATCGGAACGTTGAGCACATCCTTGTCGGCCAGCAGCAGCCCAAGCACGTTCGCGGCCTGGTCCTTGGTGGTGGCCCAGGTCGCCATGCCGCCGGCGGTCGGTCCGGCCGGTCCGCCGAGCAGCTTGCCGGTGGCAACTGGGCGCCCGCCCTCGGTCACGTACTCGCGCAGGAAGACCTGGTGCGAGGCGTGCGAGCTGTAGGTCTGGCTCTGGTCGACCCAGGGCGAGTCCGTGTTGAGGGCGTCCTGCACGTCGTCGGCCGTGCCGAGCACGCCATCGACACCGGGCTGGTTCTGCCCGCGGGTCAGCACCATGAAGCGCAGGCTCGGGTCGAGGTCGTCACCGTTGCCGAAGACGTGGTCCGGGCCGGCGACCAGCGGGTCATCGGCCTGCAGCGGTACGAATACCGTGCCGCCGCCCTTGACCGTTTGGTCAATGCCGTGGTCGAAGAACTGGCCGAACAGCGTGAACAGCGAGTTGTACGGCGGCGACAGGCCGACATCGGTCGTCACGTTCGGCATGAACAGCGTCTCGTGAGACGGGATGCAGCCGGCCGGAATCCCGAACGGCACGGTCGGGCTCGGGTCGGTCGTGCAGGCCACGACACCCTCATTGCCCTGGGTGCGCACCGGGTTACCGGCGGCGGCGATAGCGGCCGGGTTGGTCGAGGTCTGATCGACGATCAGGTTGCTCACCGTGCGCGGCTCCGAGTCGAAGACCAGGCCCTGCTTCTGGGCGTAGGAGGTTGGGTTTGGCGGTCCGAAGCCGGCGGGAGTGACATCCGCTGGGGAGAAAACCGGCGTCGCGAGGCGCGGGAAGACCTGGTCGGCGGCGCCGAACTGGTCCTGGCCGGGCTGCAGGTTGTTGCAGGAGCCGTCGACCGTGCGCAGTCCGAGCGAAAGGAGCGGGCTGGCTATCTGGTTGGTGCCGGTGCCGACGAGCGCGCCGCAGGGGCCGGTAGCGGAGGTGGTGTTGGCCACGTGGGCTTCAGCGATCTTGATCTGCTTGAGGATGTAGGCGAGGTCGGAGGGAGTGACGGCGAACCCCTGGCCGACCGTCGCTGCCTGGGCCGGGAGCGCGGCCGTTAGGCCGAGTCCGGCGTAGAGCACGGCGGCCATGCCGGCGGCGAGCATGCGCATGGGCTTACCGAAGACCCTTCGTGGTTTTCCATGGTCCTTGGGCGGTGGGCTACCTCGCATTCCGCTGGCATTGCTGTCGCTGCGAATGATTCCTTGACCTTCGAACCTGCTCATGACGCACCTATCTCTTCAGGGTGAGCGAATGCTGTAAGAGTGCGATGTGGGCCTTATGGAAACCTTGTGCATTCGCCCGTCCCCCCGCCCGCCTTCCACTGGGACACTTTGGGCCAGCACTCCCGGCGTCCGCCCACTTCATTCCGTGCTACTTTCGCCAGACCATGTCTGATCCGTCTGCACTCACCGCGTCCACAGATCTCGCGCGCGATTCCGCCCCCCGCCAAACGGATGCCCGCGGCCGCGTGGCCGTCGCCGACATCGCTGTCGGTCTGTTTCAGGCCCAGGGCTACGAAGCCACCAGTACCGCGCAGATCGCCGCAGCCGCTGGCGTCTCCCGCAGCACATTCTTTCGTCAGTTCCGCTCGAAAGACGATGTGATCTTCGCCGACCACGACGAGTTGCTCGAGCAGATCGACGAGTTTTTCGCCGCCTCGCACCCCGACCCCTGGCTGGCTGTGTGCGATGCCGCCGCGCTCGTATTCGAGCGGTTTCGGGAGCGCCTCGAGATCGTGCGGGTGCGCGACCTGGTCGTGCGCCAGACATCCGTTCTGCGCGACCGCGAAACGGTGATGGTGTCCCGCTACGAGAAAACGTTCTCGGCCTATCTGCGCCGCTGTCTGCCGGGCGTCGACCCGGTGGTGGCGATTCAATTTGCGGCGGCCGTCACGGCCACGCACAACTTCGAGTTGCGGCGCATGATTCGCGCCAGCGACGCCAGCGCGGTGCTCGATTCGGCCGGTCTGGCGGCGCAGCTGCACGCCGTGCGCAATCGCTTTGCACCCGTCGGCGAATCGGCCAGGGGCGCGAGCGAGCTGCTCGTCGCGGTCTTTTCCGCCTCTGCCCTGCCGGCAGACGTCGCCCGCGTGATCGAGAACCGACTTCGATCCACAGCAATTTGACACCAAGTGTCACTTGACGTGAGACTCAGTGTCAGATAGAACTGAAGTCACACCTGCTACTGCGAAAGGTAATGATGCCCGATTACGATGTCTCCGCCCCGCTCGACACCGACTACTACGGTGTTTTCGCCGATGTGCCCGAAGCTGATCGAGCGTTCTGGAGCCGGGCTCGCACCTTCGCGGTGGAGACCCTCGACGAGCTGAGCGAGGCCTGGGACAAGGCGGAGTACCCGTTGCACCTGGCTCGCCGCCTGGGCGAACTCGATCTGCTCACCGACGGAGTCGAGGGGCCGGGCCTCACCCCCATGTCCCCGCTCGCGGCCGGCCTGGTGAACATGGAGATCTCCCGCGGCGACGGCTCGATGGGCACCGTCGTGGCTGTGCAGGGCGGGCTCGCCCTGCGCAGTATCGCCATGTTCGGCAGCGACGAGCAAAAGGCCACCTGGCTGGTGCCGCTGGCCCGCGCCGAGAAGCTGGGTGCCTTTGCGCTGACCGAACCCGACCACGGCTCGGACTCGGTGGGCCTCGAGACCACCGCACACCGCGACGGCGACGAATGGGTCATCAACGGCGAGAAGAAGTGGATCGGCAACGGCTCGGTCGGCGACGTCACCGTGGTCTGGGCCCGCGACGACGACGGCAATGTACGCGGCTTCCTGGTCGACCAGGCCCTGCCCGGCTACCACGGCGAGACGATGCTCGGCAAAGGCTCGCTGCGCGCGGTACACCAGGCGCGCATCACCCTGACCGATGTGCGGATTCCCCTCGACGCTGTTCTGCCCGGCACCCACACCTTCAAAGACACGGCGGTCGTTCTGTTCGCGACCCGGCTCGGGGTCGCCTGGTCGGCGCTCGGTCACGCCACAGCCGTGTTTGAGGCTGCCCTCAACTATGCGCAGCAGCGCGTGCAGTTCGGCAAGCCGATTGCCGGTTTTCAGATCGTTCAGGAGCGGCTCACCCTCATGCTCTCCGAGCTCACCTCGATGCAGCTGCACTGTATTCGGCTGGCCGAACTGGACGCCGCCGGCACCCTGCGGCCCATCCAGGCCAGCCTCGCCAAGTTCCACAACACCCGCGCTGCGCGTTCGCTCGCCTCCCTCGCCCGCGACATGCTCGGCGGCAACGGCATCCTGCTGGAGAACCACGTCATTCGGCACCTTGCCGACATCGAGTCCATCCACACCTACGAGGGCACCGAGAGCATCCAGTCGTTGCTCATCGGTCGCGACCTGACCGGGGTCAGCGCCTTCCACTAGGTTCGACCTGCACGAGCTTTCGCTTGCATCATCTTTTCGGACAAAGGAGTCCCGCATGATCGACCTGACCCTGAGCACCACAAACTCACCCAACGACTCACCGCTCACACCCATGCGGTTCCTGCAGCGCAGCGCTGAAGTATTCCCAAACAAGGATGCGATCATCTACGGATCTCGTCGCTACAGTTACCAGGAATTTTCGCAGGCTGCGGAAGAGCTGGCCCACGCCATCCGCTCGCGCATCACGCCTGGCGACCGGGTCATATTCCTCGCGCCGAATATACCCGAGATGCTCATCGCGCACTACGCCGTGCCCTTGGCCGGCGGCGTGCTCGTCGCGCTGAACTCACGGCTGGCCGGGCCGGAGGTGCACTACGTCCTCGAGCATTCAGAGGCCACCCTGCTGTTCATTGACGCCGAACTGGTCGCCGGTGTCGGTGACGCTTTCGCGGCATCCGCTGCCCTGAAGGGCGTGATCGAAATCGCCGACGGCGAGTTCGGCATCACCGAGAGCGGACTCGATGTGGGCCAGCAGACGCTGGAGTCCTTTCTGGCCGATGCCGACAACGACTCCGCCGAGCCGCTGGCCTGGGAGGTTTCCGACGAGCGATCGGTGATCTCGATCAACTACACCTCGGGCACGACGGGCAAGCCGAAGGGCGTCATGTACTCGCACCGCGGTGCCTACCTCAACTCCTTCGGCGAGGTGTTCCACAACAAGTTCACGAGCGACTCCGTCTACCTGTGGACGCTGCCCATGTTCCACTGCAACGGCTGGTGCACACCCTGGGCGGTCACCGCGGCCGGTGCCACCCACGTCTGCCTGCGCACGGTGCGGGCCGAATCGGTCTGGTCGGCCATCGACACCCTCGGCGTGACCAACCTGTGCGGCGCCCCCACGGTGTGCGGCGTGATCGCCAACGCTCCCATGAAGCACGTGCTCGAGACGCCGCTCTCGATCACCACAGCCGGTGCCCCGCCGTCGCCGAGCGTGATCGAACAGCTCGACGCCCTCGGCATCACGGTCGTGCACGTCTACGGCCTCACCGAGGTCTACGGTCCGTACACGATCTGCGAATACCAGCGCGAGTGGGATGACCTGCCCGCCGACGAGCGTGCCCGCAAGATCTCCCGCCAGGGAGTGGGCATGGTGCAGGCCGAATCGGCTCGCATCGTCGACTCGGCCATGACCGACGTTCCGGCCGACGCCGCGACCATCGGCGAAGTCGTGCTGCGCGGCAACAACATCATGCTCGGCTACTTCAAAGACCCGCAGGCCACAGCGGATGCCTTTCGCGGCGGCTGGTTCCACACCGGCGACCTCGGCGTCATGCACCCGGACGGCTACATCGAGATCAAGGACCGCGCCAAGGACATCATCATCTCCGGCGGCGAGAACATTTCGACGATCGAGGTCGAAAACGCCATGCTCACCCATCCGACCGTGCTCGACGTCGCCGTGGTCGGCATGCCGCATCCGAAGTGGGGCGAGCGGCCCAAGGCCTACGTCGTGCTCCGCCCGGACGCCCTCGTGACCGAGGTCGACCTGCTCACGCATACTCGCTACCTGATCGCGGCATTCAAGGTGCCCGACTACGTCACCTTCGTCGACGCCCTGCCGCGCACGGCCACCGGCAAGATCATGAAGGTCGTGCTGCGCGAACTGCCAGAAGAGGTCGTCGAACCCGTCGTGTCATAGGGCGAGTGTGCACAACCGCGGAGATTCGCCCCGATACTGGCCACCCCAGTCGGAATGCGCCCCTAACTCGAATTTCTCCGCGTTTACGCACGCACACCCGGACAGCCAAGGCCCGCAGCCCGGACGCGGTGCCCGTGCGTGACCGAAACGCGGCGGGCAGGCAGTTTGCCAGCATCCGTCTATAGCCTTATAAGCACAATGGAAGACCCTCCCTCGCATAAACCCTCGCCCGCCACCACCGACATGCCTCTTTCACTGAGAGGACCTCAACATGTATGAGTGGATCATGGTGGGCGCAGGACTCCTCCTCACCGTCGGAACGGGAATTTTCGTAGCCTCCGAGTTTGCCCTCGTCACGCTCGACCGCAATGAGCTCGAAGCTCGGCGTGATCGTGGCGAGAAACACCTCGGTCCGACCATCAAAGCGCTCAAGATCACCTCGACGCACCTATCGAGCGCCCAGCTGGGCATCACCCTCACCACGCTACTGACCGGGTTCACCTTCGAGCCGGCCATCCGCTCACTGCTCAGCGGGCCGCTGACGAGCGTCGGCGTGCCTACCGGCATCGTGCCGCTGGTGGGAACCATCGTGGCGATCTCGCTCGCGACGCTGTTCTCCATGGTGATCGGCGAACTCGTTCCCAAGAACTTCGCCCTCGCCGTACCGCTCGCGACGGCAAAGATCGTGGTGCCGGCCCAGGCCGCATTCACAGCCGTGTTCAAACCCGTCATTCTGCTCTTCAACAACACGGCCAACGCGATCATTCGTCGGTTCGGCATTGAGCCAAAAGAAGAACTCTCCGGTGCCCGCAGCGCCGAAGAGCTGAGCTTTCTGGTGCGCCGCTCCGCCCTTGAAGGCGTGCTGGACGACGACCACGCCGCCATGCTGCACCGTACCCTGCGCTTCTCCGAGCACTCCGCCGCCGATGTCATGACCCCGCGGGTGCGCATGGCTTCGGTCCGCGTCACCGACTCCGCTGAGAGCATTGTGCGCCTCGCGACGACCAGCGGCTACTCGAGGTTTCCGGTGATCGACAAGAACTCCGACGACATCGTCGGGGTGTTGCACGTGAAACAGGCCTTCGCTGTCGCGTTGAGTGAGCGTGCCACAGTCACCGCCTCCGACCTGAAGGTGGACGCCCTGCGCGTTCCCGAAACCATGGGCGTCGACTCCCTGCTTGCCGCTCTGCGCCAGCAGGGATTCCAGATCGCCGTCGTCGCCGACGAGTACGGCGGAACCGCCGGCATCGTCACCCTCGAGGACCTGGTCGAAGAACTAGTCGGTGAACTCGAAGACGAACACGACCGGGCCAAGGCTGGCGTCGTCCGCTCCGGCCGCTCGGTCGTCTTCGACGCCGCCTGGCGCCCCGACGAACTGTTCGACCGTACCGGAGTCACCGTCCCCGATGACGGGGGCTACGACACGGTCGGCGGATTCCTCGCCGACCAGCTCGACCGCATTCCCGAACTCGGCGACGAGGTCGCCATCGACGGCGGCGTGCTGCGCATCGACCGCGTCGACGGGGTGCGCGTGCACCGCGTCCGCTATACGCCCGCTAATCCCGAGACCGATCCCAGCCTGACCACCACACACGACCGAATCGTGACTGAAATCAAGAAAGACCTGATCCATGAGTAGCGCCGATTTAACCGCGTACCTCCCCGGCCTGGCCTGGCTCGTCGTGCTGCTGGTCGTGAACGCGTTCTTCGTCGGTGCCGAGTTCGCTGTGATCTCGGCTCGGCGCTCCCAGATAGAGCCGCTGGCCGACCGGGGCAGCAAAGCGGCCAGGACCACCCTGTGGGCGATGGAACACTCGACCCTGATGCTCGCCACCAGCCAGCTCGGCATCACGGTGTGTTCGCTGCTTATCTTGAACGTCTCCGAGCCGGCCATCCACGGACTGCTCGAATTCCCGCTCGCGGGTACCGGCCTCTCTGAAGGCATGATCAGCACGATCGCGTTCACTTTCGCGCTCGTCCTGGTGACCTTTTTGCACGTGGTCTTCGGCGAAATGATTCCGAAGAATATCTCGTTCTCCGTTCCCGAAAGGGCCGCCCTGATTTTGGCGCCGCCGCTCGTGTTCGTCGCCCGCGTCTTCAACCCAATCATCTTCAGCCTCAACTGGCTGGCCAACGGGGTGTTGCGCCTGTGCAAGGTCGAGCCCAAGAACGAGGCGACGAGCGCGTTCACCCTCGACGAGGTCGCGAGCATCGTGGAGCAGTCCACCCGCGAGGGCATGCTGCAGGATGCATCGGGCACACTCAGCGCAGCGTTTGAGTTCACGTCGAAGAAGGTGACCGACGTGCAGGTGACCATCGAATCCATGGTCTGCCTGCCATCGACCGCCTCCCCGGCCGACATCCAGCAGGCGGTCGGCCGCCACGGCTTCTCCCGCTACATTCTGACCGACGACGACGGGCAGCCAAGCGGTTACCTGCACCTGAAAGACGTCCTGGACCTCACCGGCGGCGACAGCTTCACCGAGCCGGTGCCGGGAAAACGGTTGCGCCGCCTCGCTTCCGTTTCGTGTGACAGCGAACTCGAAGACGCGCTCGCCTCGATGCGCCGCCTGGGCGCCCACGTCGCTACCGCGTTCGATGCGAACGGCACCGTGACCGGAGTGCTCTTTCTCGAGGACATCATCGAGGAGCTCGTCGGTCAGGTCGAGGACGCCACCTCGATCTGACCCGCCGGAAACCGGGCACCGCACACGCAAGCAACGTACTGTTGTTTGGGTGCTTAGCGACGATTCCAATCAGATGACCTCAGACCAGCCAGACACCCCCGCCGCACCCGGTGATGGGTTCGTGCGGGTGCGCGGTGCCCGCGAAAACAACCTGCGCAATGTCGACGTCGACGTGCCCCGGGACGCCATCGTCGCTTTCACCGGGGTGTCTGGTTCTGGCAAGTCCTCGCTGGCTTTCGGCACCATCTTCGCTGAGGCCCAACGACGATTCTTCGAATCGGTCGCGCCCTACGCCCGCCGCCTCATTCAGCAGGGACACACCCCGCACGTCGACGAGATCACCGGGCTGCCGCCGGCCGTTGCCCTGCAGCAGCGCCGCGGAACACCGAGTTCCCGGTCGAGTGTGGGTACGGTCACCACCCTCTCGAACTCGCTGCGCATGATGTATTCCCGTGCCGGCATATACCCAGCGGATGCCGCCGGTCGCCTCGAATCGGACTCCTTCAGCCCGAACACCGCGATGGGCGCCTGCCCGCGCTGCCACGGCCTCGGTATGGCGCACACCGTGAGCGAGGCGTCGATGGTGCAGGACGCCACCCTCAGCATTCGGGACGGCGCTATCGCCGCCTGGCCCGGCGCTTGGCAGGGCAAGAACCTGCGCGACATCGTCGCCGTGCTCGGCTACGACATTGACCGTCCCTGGCAGGAACTGTCCCGCGCCGACCGCGACTGGATTCTGTTCACCGAAGAACAACCGGTGGTGGAGGTCGTGCCGCAGCGTGACCGCATCGCCAAGCCGTATCAGGGCCGATTCTGGAGCGCGAAGAGTTTCGTGCTGCACACCCTGGCCGACAGCAAAAGCGCGAACGTAAGGCAGCGGGTGCTGCGGTATGTCGATACCGGCCCCTGCCCGGACTGCGCCGGCAGCGGCCTCAAGCCCGAAGCCCTCGCCGTGACCGTGGCCGGGCAGTCGATTGCCGCGCTCAACGCGCTGCCGATGACGGCTCTCGCCGAGGTGCTGCGGCCGATCGTTGCTGACGCCGCGTCGACAGAGGTAGCCGTCACCCTGGCCGGCGACCTGCTGCGCCGCATCGACGTGCTGCTTGAACTCGGCCTCGGCTATCTGGCCCTCGGCCGCTCCACCCCCACACTGTCTCCGGGCGAAATGCAGCGGCTGCGCATCGCCACCCAGCTGCGCTCTGGCTTGTTCGGGGTCATCTACGTGCTGGACGAGCCCTCGGCCGGCCTGCACCCGGCAGATGCCGAGCCGCTGCTGCTCGTGCTCGAGCAGCTCAAACTCTCGGGCAACTCGGTCTTCGTGGTCGAACACAATATGGATGTCGTACGGAGCGCCGACTGGGTCGTCGACGTCGGCCCCCGAGCCGGCGAGGGCGGTGGTGAGGTGCTCTACAGCGGGCCGACAGGCGGACTGGCCGAAGTCGAGATGTCAGTCACCCGCGAATACCTGTTTGCTGCGGAACGCGAGCCGGTGGCGCGCGGCGCGCTGCGGCATCCGCTTGGCTGGTTGGGACTGACCGACGTGACCCGGCATAACCTCAAGGGTATCGACGCGCAGATTCCGCTCGGGGTGTTGACGGCGGTCACCGGCGTCAGCGGGTCTGGCAAGTCGACCCTGGTCAGCCAGGTGCTCGCCGAAGCCGTCGGTCGTCACCTGCACCCAGACCCCGACGATGTGCCGGTGCTGGACCTCGACGACCCCGACGCTGAGATCGAGCTGGCCGAGCGCTCCGACCTGCCCACGGTCACCGGGCTCGACGCCGTGGACCGGCTGGTGCAGGTGGACCAGAAGCCGATCGGGCGCACGCCGCGCTCCAACCTCGCCACCTACACCGGCCTGTTCGACGCTGTGCGGGCTACCTTCGCCGCCACCGACGAGGCCCGTTCTCGCGGCTTCACCACCTCCCGGTTCTCGTTTAACGTGGCTGGCGGCCGCTGTGAAACCTGCCTCGGCGAGGGTTTCGTGGCGGTCGGATTGCTCTTTCTGCCGGGCAGTTACGCGCCCTGCCCCGACTGCGGTGGGTCGCGCTATAACCCCGAGACCCTCGAGGTCAGCTACCGCGGCAAGAACGTGGCCGAAGTTCTCGGCCTCACAGTGGATGCCGCACTCCTCTTTCTCGAAGACGTCACCGTCGCCGCACGCAGCCTCGACACCCTGCGTGAGGTGGGCCTTGGCTATCTGCGCCTCGGGCAGCCGGCCACCGAGCTCTCCGGCGGGGAGGCGCAGCGCATCAAGCTCGCCACGGAGTTGCAACGGGCCCGCCGCGGCCACACCCTCTACCTGCTCGATGAGCCGACGACCGGCCTGCACCCGGCCGACGTCGAGCTGCTCATGCAGCAGCTCGGGCGCCTCGTCGATGCCGGAAACACGGTCGTTGTGGTCGAACACGAGATGGACGTGGTCGCCGCCGCCGACTGGGTGATCGACCTCGGCCCTTCCGGTGGCGACCAGGGCGGCCAGATCATCGCCGCCGGCACCCCGGCGACAGTGGCCGCCCACCCCACGAGCCGCACCGCCCCCTATCTGAGGCTCCGCCTCCCCTGACTCCCGTGACGCGAAAGCGAACTTCGGCAACACCGGAATAATTCACACCCTGCAAAACGCTGCAGTTAGAGGCGCACACAGCGAGCTGGCCCGGGGGACCTACGGGGCGGGCGGCCGCTCATTTTAGCGTGCCGTTTGTGGCACATCCCCTTTTCGCACGACCGTCAGGACCAGTAATGACCGCACCAGCCGCCACCGACACGATCACCGAGGCCGCACAACACCCCGACGCCAGGCGCAACCAGCTCGTGATTCGGCTGCTGCTGGCCTCGGCATTCGTCGTCATTTTGAACGAGACCATCATGGGCGTGGCACTGCCGCACCTCATGAAGGACCTCAGTATCACGGCCACCGCCGCCCAGTGGCTGACGACGGCGTTCATGCTCACCATGGCCGTGGTCATTCCGATCACCGGTTTTCTCATCCAGCGCTTCCACACCCGGCCGGTCTTCATCGCCGCGATGACACTGTTCAGCACCGGCACCCTGATCGCCGCGCTCGCGCCCGGCTTCGAGGTGCTGCTGGTCGGCCGCATCGTGCAGGCCAGTGGAACGGCCATCATGATGCCGCTGCTCATGACCACCGTGATGACGCTCGTCGCACCGGCCTCTCGTGGCAAGACCATGGGTAACATCTCCATCGTCATCTCGGTCGCCCCGGCCATCGGCCCGACCATCTCCGGCGTCATCCTTAGCGTGCTCGACTGGCGATGGATGTTCATTCTCGTGCTGCCGATCGCCATCGGCGCCCTCATTCTCGGTGCCTCGCGCATCCAGAACGTGACGACGCCGCGCAAGGTGCCGCTCGACGTGCTCTCCGTCATCCTCTCGGCCTTCGGCTTCGGCGGGTTCGTCTACGGCCTCAGCAACCTGGGTGGGGCATCCGCTGCCGGCTGGATTCCGCTCGGCATCGGCCTGGTCGCCCTGGCCGTGTTCGTGCTGCGCCAGCTTCAGCTGCAGCGCACCGATCGGGCCCTGCTCGACCTGCGCGTGTTCAGCTCGCGTACCTTCACCCTCTCGATCTCCCTGCTCAGCATCAGCATGCTCGCCCTGTTCGGCACCATCATTCTGCTGCCGCTGTACATGCAGAACGTGCTCGGCCTGACGGCCCTCGAAACCGGCCTGCTTCTGCTCCCGGGAGGCCTGACCATGGGGCTCCTCGCGCCGTTCGTCGGCCGCATCTACGACCGGCGGGGCCCGACCATCCTGCTGGTTCCCGGCTCGATTATCGTCAGCGCCGCGTTCTGGGCGATGACCATGATGGGGCAGACCACCCCGCCGTGGATGCTGCTGATCGCCCACGTCGGCATGAGCGCCGGCCTCTCGCTGCTCTTCACGCCGCTGTTCACGTCGGGCCTCGGCTCTCTCAAGCCGAGCCTGTACTCGCACGGCAGCGCGGTCGTCGGTACCATCCAGCAACTCGCCGGCGCCGTCGGAACGGCACTGTTCATCGCCGTGATGACCGCGCAGTCGGCCGCCCTCATGGCTCAGGGCGTCTCCGAGATCTCGGCGACGGCCTCCGGAATTCGCGGTGCGTTCCTGTGCGGCGCGATCATCTCGCTGTTCGCCATTCCAGCTGCATTCCTTGTGCGGCGCCCGCCGCTCGGCGACGCGGTCGAGAGCGCTTCGGTCAGCGCTCACTGATTCAGCGGATGCGCTGGGCCAGCACCGCGGGATGATCCGCCGGCAGTCCGTGCCGCCGGCCGCCCTGCAGCAGCGCCACGTTCTTCTTCTCCCAGTCGAGCAGCGCCTGCCGGAGCGGGTCGATCGCGGCGCTCTCGTCGCAGCTGCCCGCCATGCGGCCGCAGGAACACTTCTGCGCCGCCGCGTCGTGGTGCAGCGCTTCGATGCGCCAGATGCCGGCCATGGCCCAGTCGATCTGCCGCCGGGCCAGTTCGGTGTTGCGTTCAGCACGCTTGACCAGGTCATTCTGCAACAGGCTCCGCACCCCCTCGATCCCGGCCGTGAACTGGCCGGCAACGATGGCGCTGAGCTCGGCGACCTGGTCGCGAAGGGCGGTCAGGTCCTTGTCCCGGCCGAAGAGTAAAGCATCCGTTTCGGCGATGTAGTCGGCGTGGGCGGTCTCAGCCAAAGCCCAGCGAGAAGCCCACAGCTTCACGTGCTCAAGGTCCCGGCGCTCGGATTTCTCGGCCCCGATGTGGTGCACGCAGAGCGAGCAGACCACGTGGTCGCTCAGCGACGTGAAGTGAAACGGCTGCGGCGCGAGGCAGCACAGGCACGCTACTTCAACATCGACGTGCAGCGGATGCGCGTGCGTCACTGTTGCCCCACCTCACTGTTGTTCCTTCGAGAATAACCGTGCCGCGTTCGTTCGCCGCGCCACCGTGTGCATTTCTGCACGTCGCCCCTGTGCGAATCGTCTTTGACAGCCACCAACGCGAAGCGCAAGCTAAGACGAGCCAGACGACGTGCGCGCCCGCTTGGGACCGGCGCACGTTGTGTCAATGACGACACCAGGGGAAATCCTATGAGCACGACCAGATCCGATACCCGAAACGACGTGCAGACGTCCGGACTGAAAAAGGTCGTCGCGGCCTCCATGGCCGGCACGGTCGTCGAATGGTACGAATTCTTTCTCTACGCCTCCGCCGCCACCCTGGTCTTCGGCACCCTGTTCTTTCCGAACGCCGGCACCGAACTCGAGGGCATCATCGCGGCCTTCGCCACCTACGCCGTCGGCTTCCTGGCCCGCCCCATCGGCGGCATCGTCTTCGGACACTTCGGCGACAAGTTCGGCCGCAAACGCCTGCTCCAGTTCAGCCTCGTTCTCGTCGGCGTCGCCACCTTCCTGATGGGCTGCCTGCCGACCTTCCAGCAGATCGGCTACCTCGCACCGGTTCTCCTCATCCTCCTGCGCTTCATTCAGGGCTTCGCCGTCGGCGGCGAATGGGGTGGAGCGGTTCTTCTCGTCGCCGAGCACAGCCCCGCGAAGTCGCGCGGATTCTGGGCCAGCTGGCCCCAGGCCGCCGTGCCCGGTGGAAACCTGCTCGCCACCGCCGTGCTCTTCGTGCTCTCGACCACCCTCTCCGATGAGGCCTTCCTCAGCTGGGGCTGGCGCGTCGCCTTCTGGCTCTCCGCCGTCATTGTGCTCGTCGGCTACTACATCCGCACCAAGGTCAGCGACGCACCGATCTTCCTCAAGGCGCAGCAAGAAGTCATTGCCGGTGACAAACGCTACGGCATTGTCGAGGTCTTCCGCCGCTACCCGCGCGGCGTCTTCACGGCGATGGGCCTTCGCTTTGCCGAGAATATCCTGTACTACCTCGTCGTCGTCTTCTCGATCACCTACCTGAAGATCATCGTGCAGATGGACACCGCGCGGGTGCTGCTGCTTCTACTCCTCGCCCACGCCCTGCACTTTATTGTCATTCCCTTGGTCGGACACCTCTCCGACCGGGTCGGCCGGCGCCCGGTGTACTTCCTGGGCGCCCTGCTCGCGGGCACCTGGGGATTCTTCGCCTTCCCCATGATGGACACCGCGAACGACTTCATCATCATTGTCGCGATCATGATGGGCCTGCTCTTCCACGCCCTCATGTACGCCGGCCAGCCCGCGATCATGGCCGAAATGTTCCCCACCCGGATGCGCTACTCCGGCGTCTCCCTCGGCTACCAGGTCACCTCGGTCATCGCGGGCTCGATCGCCCCGATCATCGCCGTGAGCCTGCTCTCCACCTTCGAGTCCTCGGTGCCGGTAGCCATCTACCTCGCAGCCGCGTGCCTGATCACGGCCCTCGTGGTGCTCACCCTCAAGGAAACGCGCGGGCTCTCCCTGCACGACATTGACGCAGCGGATGCCGCCGACTCAGCCGATCGCGCCGCCCAGGCCGACCTCGCCGAGGTCGGTCGCCGGTAGCGCGTCGCGGGCGGTCCGATCCCACGGATCGGGCCGCCCTTTTTCGCGCCGGCGGGGCATCCGCTTGTAAGTCACTCGCTGAAGGCGGTCGGTCGATTCGCGATCTCCAGCGTGATTGCCTCGATGGCGGCGCGCACCACGGGCGAACGCAGCGATTCGGCCCGCACGACGGCCCAGATGGGCAGTTGACGCTGAAAGTCTGCGCGCAACACGGGCACGAATTCCGGCCGGTCGTGCACGAGAAAGTTCGGCAGGAGTCCGATTCCGGCGCCGGCCTGCACCGCCTCCAACTGGGCGAACAGGCTGGTGGCCTGAAAGGTCGTGGCCGGTTCCGGCAGCTCGGAGGAGCGATAGCCCAGGTCGGTCACGAGCAGGGCGCTCTCGACGTACGACACGAAACTGTGCAACGCAACGTCGTCGAGCGTGCGGGGCGCGCCGCGGCCAAGCAGATACTCGCGGCTGGCGTACAGCCGTAGAAAGTAGTTGGTGAGAAACATCGCCTGCGCGTTGTTGACATCGTTGCGGCCGGCCACGATCTCCAGGTCGACGCCCGACCGGTTCTGGCTTACCTTGCGGGTGGCGCTGAACATCTCGATATTGATGCGCGGGTGGCTCTGCTGCAGTTTCACGAGGGCTGGCGTGACGACCTCCGCCCCGAATCCGTCGATGGTGCTGATGCGCAGCAGCCCGGAGAGCGGGTCGGTCTGGCTGATAGCCGTGGCGAGCGCGCCCAGCCGGTCTTCGATCGCCTCGGCAGCACTGACCGCGTGCCGGCCCAGCTCGGTGAGCTCCCAGCCATGCGGGCTGCGCTCGAGCGTGCGGCCGCCCAGCTCCGCATCGAGTGCGAGGATGCGCCGCGAGATGGTCGTGTGGGTGGTGCCGAGCGCCTCGGCGACCGCGTTGAAGCGCCCCAGCCTGGCCACGGTGAGCAGCACGAGCAGATCGTTCGGGCTCGGAAGCTGGTGTGAACTCACGGATCGCATCCTTTCGAGCGTGTGCATCTGCGCACATACCCCCTGTGAAATATTGCCTTGATTGCACTCTATCCGGCTGCGAGGGTGGAGGGACACAAAGCAAAGGAGCTTCGAATGTCAGTAGTCGCATGGATCGGGTTGGGCAACATGGGCGGGCCCATGTCCGCCAATATGGTGGCCGCCGGCCATGAGGTGCGCGGGTTCGATTTGAATCCGGATGCCGTCGCCACGGCCGTCACAGCGGGCGTCACAGCCGCCGCGAGCATCAGCGAAGCCGTCGCGGGCGCCGACGTCGTCTTCACCATGCTGCCCAAGGGTGAACACGCCCGTGCTGTGTACTTCGGCGACGACGGCGTGCTGGCCACGGCCGATCCGGCCACCCTGCTGGTGGACTCGTCGACGATCGACATCGAGACCGCCCAGGCCCTGCACGATACCGCAGCGGCGGCCGGCTTTCGCTTCGTCGACGCCCCGGTCTCTGGCGGCATGAGCGGCGCCACCGCCGGAACCCTCACCTTCATGATCGGAGGCGTTGCGGATGCCGTCGCTGACGCCAGCAGGTTCATCGAGCCGATGGCGGCGAACATCATTCCGACTGGCGGCGCCACGACCGGCCAGGCCGCGAAAATCTGCAACAATCTCATGCTGTTCATCAACCTCGCCGCAACGGCGGAGGGCGCTGTTCTGGCCGAGCGGCTGGGACTGGACAAGCAGGTGTTCTGGGATATCGCATCCGTTTCGTCGGGTGACAGCTGGGCGCTGCGCACCTGGTATCCGATCAAGGATGTCGTCGCGACGGCCGCGTCCAACCGGGATTTCGCCCCGACCTTCACCGCAACGCTCGCGAGCAAGGACATCGGGCTGGCGATCGCCGCCGCCCGCGCCACCGACACGCCGCTCGAGATCGGCGAACACGTCGCCGAACTCTTTCAGCGCCTGATCGATGAGGGCGAGGGCGGCAAGGACTGCTCCATGATCGTCAAACTCGTCGACGGCTCCCTGCACGCCTGAACCATGTCATCCACCAGAGAGAGCTCTTCCATGCAAACAATTCCCCACTACATCAACGGGCAGCGCGTCGAGTCGTCCGAACGATTTGGCCCCGTATTCAATCCGGCGACCGGCGTGCAGGAGAAACAGGTCGTGCTGGCTTCTCGCGCGGTCGTGATCGACGCCATCGAATCGGCCCAGGCGGCCCTGCCCGAGTGGCGCACGAGCACGCTAGCCAAGCGCACGGCCATCTTCTTCAAGGTGCGCGAGCTGCTCGCCGAGCGCACGAGCGAGCTCGCCGCAATTCTGACGAGTGAGCACGGCAAGGTACTCTCCGACGCGGCCGGCGAGATCACCCGCGGGCTCGAGAACATCGAATTCGCCACCGGCCTCGCGCACATGCTCAAGGGCGACTTCTCCCAGCAGGTCTCCCACGGAATCGACGTGCACTCGGTGCGCCAGGCCGTCGGCGTCGTCGCCTGCGTCACCCCGTTCAACTTTCCGGCCATGGTGCCGCTGTGGATGATCGGCAGCGCCCTCGCCTGCGGCAACACGGTGCTCCTCAAGCCCAGTGAAAAAGACCCGTCATCGGCTATTTTCATCGCCGAGATCTTCACGGAGGCCGGCTTGCCGGCCGGCGTGCTCAACGTCGTGCAGGGCGACAAGGAGGCCGTTGACGAACTGCTCGACAACCCGGCGGTCAAGGCCATCAGCTTCGTCGGCTCCACCCCGATCGCCAAGTCCATCTACAACCGGGCTGCCAGCAACGGCAAGCGGGTACAGGCACTCGGCGGCGCCAAGAACCACATGGTCGTGCTGCCGGACGCCGACCTGGAGATGGCAGCGGATGCCGCAATCAACGCCGCGTACGGATCTGCCGGGGAGCGTTGCATGGCCGTGAGCGTGCTCGTGGCCGTCGGCGGCATCGCCGACGACCTCGTCGCCGCGATCAAGTCGCGCATGACGACACTCCGGGTCGGCCCGGGAACCGATCCGACCTCGCAGATGGGCCCGCTGATCACCGGAGAACACCGCGATCGGGTCGCGTCCTACCTGGCCGGCGCCGAGGCGGCCGGCGCCACCATGGTCGTCGACGGTCGGGCGCAGAAGTTCGACAGTGACGGGTTCTTTCTCGGTGTCAGCCTGATCGACCACGTCACGCCCGGGATGAAGGTCTACGACGATGAGATCTTCGGCCCGGTGCTGTCGATCGTGCGCGTTGACACCTTCGACGAGGCCGTGAAACTCGTCAACGAGCACGAGTTCGGCAACGGTGTGGCCCTGTTTACGCGGGACGGCGGGGCTGCTCGGCAGTTCGAGTTCGAGATCGAAGCCGGCATGGTCGGCATCAACGTGCCCATTCCGGTACCGGTCGGATCGTTTTCGTTCGGCGGCTGGAAGAACTCGCTGTTCGGTGACGCGCATATGTATGGACCGGACAGCATCCGTTTCTATACCCGCGGCAAGGTCGTCACGACCCGCTGGCCCGACCCGGCCACCTCGGAGATCGACCTCGGTTTTCCGCAGATGGCCTGAGTGAGGCGGGTCCCCGGTTTCGCGGGGACCCGACACCGGCGGGTTAGGGTGTGGGGGTGCCGCCTTCAACCCGTCCCACCGCCACCCGCGAGTTCTTCGTCGGGGCCGGTTTTCTCGCCCGCGGCCTCAGAATGTGGGGAACCTCACCGCGCCTCATGCTGCTCGGCGCCCTGCCGGCCTTCATCGTCGGCATCGTCTACCTCGCCGGCATCGTGCTGCTCCTCGTCAATCTCCAGGCCATCGCCGTGGCGATCAGTCCGTTCGCGAGCGGCTGGGGGGAGCCCTGGCGCACCGGCATGCGGGTCGTGGCCGGTGCTGCCGTCGCGGCTGCCGGCATTCTCCTCTTGGCATATACCTTCGTGGCGGTAACGCTCACTGTCGGCGACCCCTTCTATGAGCGAATCTGGCGCGAGGTCGAGACCAGCCTCGGCGACGCGCCCGTCGAACCCGCACGCGGCCTGCTGCGCAGCATTCTGCGCGCGGTGGCCGACGCCCTGCGCCTGGTTGGCCTGGCCGTCGGGGTCGCTCTGCTGCTTCTGGTCTGCGGCCTGATACCCGGCCTCGGCCAGCTGCTCGCCCTCGTCCTCGGCGCGCTGTTCGGCGGCTGGATTCTCACTCTCGAACTCACCGGCTTCGCTTTCGACGCCCGCGGCTTCACGCTCACCCAACGCAAGCGGAGGCTGCGCACGCGCCGCCCGCGCAGCCTAGGTTTCGGCGTGCTCACCTACCTGTTGTTCCTGATTCCGGGCGCGGCCGTCATCGTCATGCCGGCGGCTGTGGCTGGCGCAGCCATGCTCAGCCGAGACGTACTCGCGTCGAGAGTGGAACCGGTTTAGCGCTTGCGGTGAATGATGCGTCCACTGCGGGCCGCGATCGCACGCACGACGGCGGGACGCGCGCCGACCCAGATTGCGGCCGTGACCAGCAGTGCGCCGACGAAGATCCAGACGCCGAGCCAGCCCGTGTCGTTGCGCGCCGCATACATGTGGTTGAGGTTGGCGCGAGCGCCGGTGGTGAGCACGAGGGTCACGTGCACGACAATGAATGCCACGAAGAAGATCAACACCGCGAAGTGCAGCTTGCGAGCCACGGGCAGGGGAAAGACGTGGTCGAGCCTGCGAAACCGCGCAGACAGGCCCGGTGACATGCGCAGGCCGGTCACCAGTGCGATCGGTGCCGCGATGAAGACCACGACGAAGTAGCTGAGCAGTTGCAGGGCGTTGTAGTGCACCCAGCCGGAGTCGGTCGGCCAGTCGAGCGAGGCATACTGCAGCCCGGCCGAGATCGCGTTGGGAAAAATGTCCCAGTTCGTGGGCACGACGCGCAGCCATTGACCGGTCACGAACAACAAAACGTAGAAGAGGATGCCGTTGATCACCCACAGGGTGTCGAAAACGATGTGCTGCCAGAGGTCGAGGGTGATCCGAATCGGGGGATTTTTGGTGCGGAGCAGCCCGGTGTTCTTGCGCGTCCAGAAAATGGACGGGCGTTTGGTCGTGCGCACCTGCCATCCGGTGCGAATGACGAACAGAATGAAGAAGGCGTTGAGCCCGTGTTGCCAAGCCAGCCAGGCCGGAACTCCTACCGGCGTGGCTGCCGCGTGGGTGGAGACGCCGGGGTAGCTGCGCAGGAAGGACTCGACCGCCGGCAGGGCGCGCACCCCGTTCGCCGCCAGCACGATCAGGGCCACGACGATGAGACCGGCGGGAACGATCCAGGCCAGTCGGAGCCGCCGTTTCGGCCGAGTTTTTCCCGGCCGGGAGCCACCCGTCGTCATCGTTATCCGTTCCCGCGATGGCAGAGTGCCGCAGCGTCTTCGTAAGAATACTGGCCCGGCCCCGACCCGGGTGGCGGCAGCTGACGCGGCAGGTCACATAGCCGGCCCTGTCTTATCGCGGGTCAGGATGCTTTGCGCATTCACTCTGTCTTCATCTGTCTCGGTAGGCGATCAAGCGGCTCGAACCGCATCGACGAAGGCTCGCAGGAGGACAGGATCTTTGACCCCACGGCTCGACTCGACGCCGCTGGACACATCCAACCTCGACCAGCTCCCCGCCCCCCTCGTGACCTCATGCCGGAGTGACGTCCGAGACCCCTTTGCTGCCAGCCCCTAGGCCGTGCCCGTGACAGCGTCGTCAGAACTGCGCTCGAGAGTGTCGATACGTTGTCGAGCGTGGCGGTAGGCAGCCACGCTGTAGTCCTCTTTAAGAATCTGCAGATGGAGCCATGTTGAGAGGGAAGTCACCCAGGGCTCACGACGAAGCACCTCCACGAAATCGTTCGCCTCTCGCACCGTGCTGAACACCGCCGTGGCGATGATTCCGAAATCGCCGGTCGTTGAGGCCATGAACTCCACGCCGAGTCGGCGCAGGGCGTCCAGACCCGTGCGGGAACCGCCGGAGTGCCGGATTCCCAGTCCGAGAGCCAGCGTGTGCGCGCGCCCGAACTCGCGCCGCGGAACAGCGACGACACGGATGATCTCCCCCTCGATGAGCCGTGTCATCCGGTGGCGCACGGAGCTTTCGGGAAGACCGAGGGCCTCAGCGAGCACCCTCACCGGAGCGCGGCCGTCGCGTTCAAGCGTCTCGACCAACTGAATGTCCGTCTCATCAAGAGCGTATTCGTCTTCCGTCTGCAGGGTGGGCGCATAAACGTTGTGGGTGATGGCTTGATAATGGTGCACCTGGATGGACAGCACCTCCGGGTGTTCGCGGATTCCGGCCAGCAGCTCGACGAGTTCCGTGTCGACGCGACAGCGCACCTGAATGCACAGCCCGGCGTCTCCGGTCGTCGTGGAGACGTACGTTGTCAAGGATGAGGCGATCATCTCTTCATAGAGCGATGACGCGTCTCCGCGGAGCGCAACGTGCAGATGACCCTCAAGCCGAAAACCGAACATGCGTGGATTGGCGCTGGCTGTGAATCGCAGTTGACCGCGATCAACCACCGATTTCGCGATTTCAGAAACACGATTTCTGGTGAGACCGAGTTCTTCCGCAATGGATGAGTACGATGCACGACCGTCTCGTCGTAGGCAGTCGACGACACGATCCTCTTCAACGGAAGGTCCGTCACTGTTCGACACTGTCACCTCATCTCCCTGTCGGGTCTCTCGAATACTGCCACACCGACGCACAATTTCGCGATCAGATCGGGGATTCTTGGGAATATGCACACACTTCAACCGGTTTCAGATACTCTTTTTCATTATTGACGCCGTAAAGGTGCAAACAGTATCAACGATGAAGTTGAACGTCACTCAGCGCAGAAGCTGGGCCTCGTGCCACAAACTGATGGGGAATCGTGAAGGTTATAGTAATCGGCGCTGGGCTCGCGGGCCTCACCGCCGCATGGAAACTGCGCCGGCAAGGTCATGATCCAGTGGTTCTTGAGGCCCGCAACAGGGTCGGTGGGCGCACCTGGTCCCAGACGCTCAGCAACGGTCAGCTCACCGAGCGCGGCGGCGAGTACGTCTTTCCGACTGAGTTCGCCATTCGACGTCTAGCGGCGGAGGTCGAGGTGCCCATCCTCACGCACAACGTGCGCTACGCCCGACGAACGGTCGACGGCGCACACTTGACCGTCGCTGAGCTCAATGCCGTGGGGGAACGACTGAACGCCACGCTCACGGCGATGCTCGCATCCGGTATGGACCGAATCTCAGTCGACACCGTGTTCCAGGCGACCTTGGGAGTGGATTTTCAGCGCCACCCGGCATATCGGCGAATTGCAACGTCGCTGGCCGGAGACCCCCAGTGCATCAGTGCAGAAGCTGCGCTGATGCACGAGTCTTCCGCCGCCGGAGGCTACGTCGAGGACGGGGGACGATTCCTGAGGGGCAACCAGTCACTCGCCGTTGAAGTGGCCCGATTACTGGGCGCGGCCATCAGGCTGGAGTCCCCCATCGCCGCCATCGATCAGTCTGCCTCCGGCGTGCAGGTGACCCTTCGCGATGGCACCACGGTCGATGCCCACGCGGCTGTACTCGCCGTACCGCTCCCGATTCTGCGCGAGATCACTCTCGGGTTCACACTTCCTGTTGCACAGCAATCTGCTCTTGACCATCGTTCGATGGGCACGGCGGCGAAGCTGGGCGTCCCCCTGTCGGCTGTCGATGGCGACGTGGCACTTCAGAACGCTGACCAGACCTGGTGGTCGTGGCGTTCAATGTCGGTCGACGGGGAGAATCGCATTCCGGCCCTCTCCTGCTTCGCGGGAGGATCCGTCGCCCTGGCTGCACTCGATACGGCAAACGGGCCCGAACGTTGGATTACCCAGCTCAAGAGGATGCGTCCGGAACTGGTCATCGACGGAGACGTCATGCTCACTGACTGGACCAACGACGAGTGGACCAGGGGGTCCTACTCCGCACCGGCCCTCGATTGGAGGCCGGAGGACGCGTCTGCCTTCGACTCCGCTGCGGGGTTGGTCGCAATTGCCGGTGAGCATACCGGGCTCCAGCAGTCCCTGAACGGTGCTGTCGTGTCGGGCTACCGGGCAGCCCACGCCATCGTGGACCTGGCCCGACAACGGGACCTGTGAGAGGCGGCAGCGTGGAAACAACAGACGTTATCGTCATCGGCGCGGGATTCGCCGGGCTGGTGGCCGCTCGAGAGCTTGGCCGCTCGGGTCACGCAGTGATCGTGCTCGAAGCGCGAGACCGGGTGGGGGGTCGCACCTGGACCGACCATGTCCTCGGACACGACCTCGAACTCGGTGGAACATGGGTGCACTGGATACAACCCCACGTGTGGGCAGAAATAGCCCGATACGGCCGGCGCATCGTTCGTAGCCCGGTCGCTGAGGAAGCGTACTGGCTCGGTGCCGGGGACGCGCCCAGAAAGGGCACGCTCAACGATTTTCTGTCACTCATCGACGACGGTCAACGACGAATAGTTGAGGATGCCCTCACCGCGATTCCGCGCGCGATCGATCCAACGGTCGGCTCGATCACTGAGCTCGACGGCCAGTCACTGCAGCAGCGAATAGACGACTTGAACCTAGACGATGAGGCCCGCTCGGCAAACGAATCCGTGTGGGTCGGGCACGTGAACGCACCGCTGAAGTCGGTTGGGCTCTCCAGTGCCCTGCGCTGGGCGAGTGCGACCGGCGGCCACTGGCCGCTGATGCACGAAGCCTCGGCGACCTATCGCGTGGCGGGAGGCATGTCCGCGTTCAGCGCGGCCATTGCGGCCGACGTGAGCGGCGACATCCGCCTGAATTCGACGGTCACCGCCATCGACCACCAGAAGAATGGTGCCACCGTCACTCTTTCCGATGGCGGTGAAATTCGGGCACGGCGCGTGGTCATGACCCTGCCCGTCAACGCAGTCGACACCATTGCGGTGACACCGGCACTCCCCGGTGTTTGGCGGCAAGCCAACCGTGAGCGGGTGGCCTCGCAGGGAATCAAGGTCTGGATCAAGGTGCGTGGTCGCTTGCCGCGGTTTTTCGCCTACGCGTCTCAACATCACCCCATCTCGGTTCTCAAGAGCGAATTCATCGAGGAGGATCATTCGATTCTGGTCGGCTTCGGCCCGGATCACGCGGCCATCGATGTGACCAGTATCGAACAGGTTCAGGCCGCCCTGAGCGTGTGGCGCGACGACCTTGAAGTACTCGGTGTTGCTGCCCATGATTGGATGAAGGATCCCCTGTCGCAGAATACGTGGATGACCCACCGCCCCGGACAGCTCACTCGCGACCTCCCGCAATTGCAGCTGGCGGATGGTGTGCTTCACTTCGCGGGTTGCGACACTGCCGATCTCTGGGGCGGGTTCATCGACGGCGCCATCGAGAGCGGCTTGCGCGAGGCCCGACTGGTATCGGCCGCTTTGGCAGGCTGAAGCGGCCGGGCGCCCAATCGGGGCCCGGCCGCTTCCACCTCGTTCACCCGCGCGTCGCGCGCTCGGTGAAGGGCTAGGTGAGCGACACTCCCTCGTCGCCGGTGTCCTCGAGGAGCACACCCGCATCGATATTCCACCGCATCAGGGCACGAGTGCCCGGCTCACGCACCGCGGCGGAGTGTGCTTCGCGAACGGTTCCGACGCTGCCGTCGGGCAATTCCACCTCACAGCGCCAGGCCGAACCGAGATAATTGGCGTCCAGAACGGTGACCGGCAGCGTATTCATGTCTGACGAGCCCGGCTCGGTTCCCTCTTCGTAGAGGGTGATGTTCTCCGGGCGAATGAGAATTGCCAGAGAACTCGACTTCTTCTGGCCGGGAACGCGGATTGCATGTCCGGAAATATCCAGTGTCGATATTCCATCGACCGTGCCGACCATCGAGCCGGACAACACCGTGGATTCACCGAGAAACCGGCCCACAAACAGTGTTTCCGGTTTTTGGTAGAGTTCGGCCGGGCTGCCGACCTGCTCGATCCGACCGTTGTTGAACACCGCGATCCGGTCAGAAAGCGACAACGCCTCCTCCTGGTCGTGTGTCACATACACGAAGGTTGATCCAACCTCTCGGTGGATTCGTTTTATCTCCTTCTGAAGCCATTCGCGCAATTTCTTATCGAGTGCGCCGAGCGGCTCGTCCATGAGCAAAACACGGGGCTTGTAGACGAGCGCGCGAGCGAGCGCCACGCGCTGCTGCTGACCGCCCGACAGGTCGGCGGGGTAACGATCACCGAACTCTCCCATGCGCACCATATCGAGCGCGCCCGCGATCATCGTTTTTTGTTCGGCCTTTCCGATCTTGCGTCGCTCCAACGGATAGGCGATGTTCTCGGCAACGGTCTTGTGCGGGAACAATGCGTAGTTTTGAAACACCATTCCGATGTCTCGTTTATGTGCCGGCAGCTTGGCGACGGGTTTGCCATAGATATGGAGCAGCCCCTCCGTGGCGGTAACAAACCCGGCGATCATGTTGAGTGTCGTCGTCTTGCCCGATCCGGACGGGCCGAGAAAGGTCATGAATTCGCCCGGTTCGATCACGAGGTTGATCGCATCGACGACGGCCTTCTTGCCATAGCGCTTCGTTACATCGCGCAGGCTGATCCCCGCATCGTTGATCACACTGATGACTTCGGTGTTGAGGTGCAATTGCCGGAGTTCTCGTTCGTTGTGATCCAGTGTGGACGCAGTTGTTTCCGGTTTCATGCCGAAACTCGCTTTCTCTTGCGGGTAGCAAATTGTGCGGTGAGCATGACCAGCACAGATGTGAACATCGCTATCACGGCGACAGCTGCGACCGTGGGATCACTCGCCTGTGTGACGCTGTTGTAGATCTTCACCGGCAGTGTCTGCAACTGCGGACTCTGAATAAAGAGCGACAGAATGATTTCGTCAAAAGACGTGACGAAAGCGAACAGTGCTCCCGCGGTCACTCCGGGCATTATCAGCGGGAGCGTGATGCTAAAGAAGGTGCGCAGCCGTCCGGCGCCCAGAGTCGCCGAGGCCTGCTCCAATCGCGGGTCCACGCCTTGCAACGAGGCGGTCACGTTGATGATCACGAGCGGCAGTGCCACGACCGTGTGCGCCAGCACGAATCCGGGCAATGTACCGAGCAGATTGAATCGCAGGAAGAGCGAGTAGAGCCCGATAGCGATAACAATGCCCGGGACGATCAAGGGTGTCAGGAAGTAGCTCTCCAGCAGGGCCTTTCCGCGGAATCTGACTTTGGACAGTCCGATCGCCGCCATGATCCCCACTGAGGTCGCGACCACCATCGTGACCAGCGCCACCTGCAGCGATGAGCCCAAGGCGCGCAACCAGGCCGGGTCGGTGAAGAAGTTCTCGTACCACTGCAGGGAAAATCCCTGCGGCGGAAAGTTGAACGACGCCGCGGAGTTGAACGACATGGGAATGATGACCAGAGTTGGCAGCAGCAACCACAGAATGATGAGAGCGGCCAGTGCGCCCAGTGCACGTTTCAGCGTCATTTCACCCTCCCCGCAAACAGGCTCGTACCCTTGGCCAAACGGCCGACGACTACAAGCACCACGATTGTCGCGGTCAGCATGAAGATCCCGAGCGCCGTGCCCTGGCCCCACATGAGGAACCCGCTGATCTGCTGGTACATCAGGGCAGACATCATGATTTCCTTTGACGAGCCCAGCAGCGCGGGAATGATGTAGAAGCCGAGTCCCAGGATGAAGACCGTCACGGAACCTGCAAATATCCCTGGTCGAGACAGCGGCAGATAAACCGTGAAGAATGCCGTCACCGGTCGCGCCCCTAGATTGGCCGCAGCGGGCAGTAACCGCTTGTCAATCTTGGCCAGCGCCGAGTAGATCGGCAAGACCATGAACGGGAGCAGCACCTGGGACATCCCGAGCGCCACGCCAAAGGTGCTGCGGATCAAGGGCAGCGGGCCGATGCCGAACAACGACTGGAGAAGACCGTTGATCGGGCCGGTGTCCTGCAGCAGCACCAACCAGGCGAGGGTGCGCACCAGAATACTCGTCCATAGCGGCAGCATGATGAACAACTGCAACATGTTGCGAGTGCGATCACTCACGATCGTCATCAAATATGCGTACGGGTACGCGATAAGCAAGCAGACGATCGTCACGAGGAAGGATGTTCCGAATGTACGCAGGGCAACCACCATGTTGGTGGGCGTGGTGAACAGCCAGACGTAGTTCTGGATTCCCAACACCGGATCGCTGATGCTTCGGATAAAGACATCAACGAGCGGCGCGAGAAAGAAGAACGAGACGATCACGAAGGCGGGGATCAGAAGGAGAAACGGGCGCCAGTTCTTTGGCTCTCGAGCCAGTCTCGCCGGGTCACCGCCATCACCAGAGCGCTTGCCCCGATTGTGAGTGGACGTTGCATGAACCATGCGGGTTAGCTACCGGTGACCCAGCCGGCCCATGCCGCCGACAGAGCATCGTAGTTCTCCACCCAGAAATCGATGTTCGGAGCGTGACCGGACTTGAGGTGTTCCGTGGTGAGCCACGTGTTCAACAACGCGTCAACCTTGGGCATCGCGTCGACGTTGACCGGCCCGTACGAGGTCAGCTCCGTCATGCGTGACTGCTGGTCTGCGCCGAGGTAGAAATTGACCGCGGCGAACGCCGCCTGCGGGTCCTTCACGCCCTTGGGAATCGCAGTCGAATCGACCATGATCATCCACTCGTCCCACATGGGTGCGATCGGGGCACCAGCCGCAGCCGCACCGTATCCGCGACCTGACCAAACCAGCCCCATGACGGCTTCGCCGGATTCGAGCTGCTGCTGTGCTTGAGCACCGGAGGTCCAGCCGATCACGTCGTCGCCCAAGGCACGGTACTTGTCGAAGGCGGTCTCGATGTCGGAAACTTTCACATCATTGATGTCTTTTCCGTCAGCGGCCAGGGCGAACTCCACCGTCTGAGGATCGACGTATGGAGACTGGCTGACCGTGCGCTTGCCCGGAAACTTCTCGGTGTCGAAGAAGTCAGCGGCGCTCGTTGGTGGATTGTCACCGAACGCATCAGTGTTGTACGCCACAACGAGACCGTAAAGAATATTGGGCACCATGCACTTGTCCGTGATCGTTCCCTCGGGAACCTTGGAAATATCCACCTGCGAGTAGTCGTACTCCTCGTACAGCGTTCCGCAGCCGCGCGCCGTGTCGAATTGCGTCGCGTTGGTGACATCCCAGGTCACGTTGCCGCTGTCGACCATTGCCTTGAGCTTGCCGGCGTCGAATGCGTCCTGCAGGAAGGTCGCGCCCGAGATCTTCGCAAACGGATCCCACGCAGCGTCTCGTTGACCATCCTGAAAAATTCCACCGGAAGCCGCATAGGTCAACGTCACACCGTCAAAGACTCCTTCGGGAACAACGCCCGCCACCGGCGTGCCGAGGTCTCGCTCGACCACTGGTGCAGCCGCACCGCCCCCCGCGCAGCCGGCGATGAGCAGAGTCACTACTCCACCCAACGCGAGAGCGCCCAGCTGGCGCTTAAATTTCGGATTTCGCATGGTCATCCTTCTTTCTTCACTCCGTTGTGAACCCCCAGAGACCAACACAGCCACTGGCTGCACCGCACGCTCCTGGAATCGATAGCCCCCAAGGTAGCAATTCAAATCCGCAAGCGCGACTAATTCTCCATAATTGAGCAATTTATTTGCGAATATTTGAATGGTTCCCGGTATTGAACACTCAAATTGGCAATTCGTTACGCATTTGTGACGAAATATGCGCGAGTTCGATGCACTGCACGCCCGAATTGCGGTGCAGGCCGAGTGGGCCACCGCTCGCCCCATAGTTGGACAAAAGGCAAGTTTTGTTGCATATTAGTAAAACTAAATACCGATTCACACGAAAGCAGGATGCTGATGTCCAACGATGAGCAGCCAATCGGCCCCCTGGACGCCAGCCTGACTCCGCGCTACGCCGGAATCGCCACCTTCGCCCGCCTGCCGCGGCTCGAGGATGTTCGTCAGGCCGATATCGCCGTTGTGGGCGTGCCCTTCGACAGCGGGGTGAGCTACCGCCCCGGCGCCCGCTTCGGCCCGGCTCACGTGCGCGAGGCCTCCCGACTGCTCCGTCCGTACAACCCCGTGCAGGACGTGGAACCGTTCTCCACTCAGCAGGTTGTTGACGCCGGAGACATCGCCGCGAACCCGTTCAACCTGACCGAGGCTGTGGCCCAAATTCAGCAAGCAGCCTCCGAGCTGTCGGCCGACGGCAAACGTCTGGTCGTCATCGGCGGTGACCACACCATCGCGCTTCCCCTGCTTCGGGTTGTTGCCGAGCGCCACGGCCCCGTCGCCGTGCTGCACTTCGATGCCCATCTCGACACCTGGGACACATATTTCGGGGCGCCGGTCACGCACGGTACGCCGTTTCGGCGTGCCTCGGAGGAAGGCCTGATCGATATGCAGGCCAGCATGCACGTGGGCATCCGCGGCCCGCTCTATTCCCGCGACGATCTCCGCGACGATGAACGTCTCGGCTTCGCGATCATCGCCAGTCATGAGTTCGAAACCGAGGGACTGGCCCGCGCAATCGAGCGGATGCTCGCCAGGCTCGGTGACCGCCCCGTGTATCTCTCCGTCGACATCGACGTGCTCGATCCCGCCCACGCTCCCGGCACCGGCACCCCCGAAGCCGGCGGAATGACCAGCCGGGAACTGCTGGCCATGATTCGTGCCCTGCGAGCCGTGAACCTGGTCGGGGCCGATGTGGTTGAAGTTGCCCCGGCCTACGACCACGCGCAGATCACGGCCGTGGCTGCCTCGCACGTGGCCTACGAGATCATCTCAGCCATGACTCCTTCCGCGTAGCACTCGCCCTACCTCCCGCAGCCTCAGCACACCAAAAGGACAATGATGTCGACCAACATGACGAACCCCGCATCGCCTCCCAGCACTGACTCCGAGCGGCGGGGTACTGTCATCGAGCAGCGCTCGATCGACTACGTGCCGAGGTCCGAGCGGCACGGAAAAGTATGGCATCAGGGGCCGTTCTGGTTCACCGGCAACTTCGTGCTGCCGACCATGGTGATCGGCTTCATCGGACCGGTCATCGGGCTCAGCGTCTGGTGGACCGTTCTTGCTGTCATCACCGGCGCCTGCTTCGGAACCTTCTTCATGGCCTTTCATGCCAATCAGGGGCCACGCACCGGCCTGCCGCAGATGATCCAGTCCCGCGCCCAGTTCGGCAGCCGCGGTGCCATCGTGCCGTTCGCGGCGAGCGTCTTCGTCTACATCGGCTTCATGGTTTTCGACACGATCCTGGCCACCCAGGGCCTCCTGCTGGCCTTTCCGGGCGACAAGCTGTTCTGGTATCCGTTCCTGATTGCGCTCTCGATCCTGATCGCCGTCGTGGGCCACGATCTGCTCCACTTCATCCAGCGCTGGCTCACCGGCCTGCTCGTCGTCGTCTTCGTCATCATCACGGTGCTGGCCATCGTTCACTTCGACTCCACGACGGTCACCGAAACCGCGAGCACCGCGGGCTGGGATGGAGCGTCCTTTCTGGTGATGTTCTCGCTGGCCGCCGGTTACAACATCAGCTACGCGATTTATGTCTCCGACTACAGCCGCTACCTCCCGCAGAACGCTTCGGCCCCCAAACTCATCGGTTGGACCTACCTCGGCGCGGCGCTGTCGGCATCCTGGCTCATGTCGCTCGGTGCCCTCCTCGGCAGCCATATTCCCGACGCCGACGCGATCGGCGCCATCAAGACCGTCGGCGACATGCTCTTCCCCGGGTTCGGCACCTTTGCCGTGCTGGTCTCAACGGTGGCCTTGATTTCGATCATGGGCGTCAATGCCTATGGGGCGATGCTGACCGGAACAACCGCCGTCGACGGGTTTCGTAAAGTCTCAGCGACCGTGCGTCTTCGCGTGATCGGGCTCACCGTTGTCGGTCTGGTCACCCTCGCGATCGCCCTGCTCATCCCCGACGACTACCTGAGCAGCTTCAACGACTTCGTGCTTCTCATGCTGTACTTCCTCGTGCCGTGGACCGCCGTCAACCTGGTCGACTTCTACCTCGTGCGACGCGGCAAGTACGCAATCGCCGAGATCTTCAACCCGAGAGGCATCTACGGTCGCTGGGCCTGGCGGGGAATGGTCGCCTACCTTATCGGTTTCGTTGCCATGATCCCGTTCTTCTACACGTCGTTCTACGTCGGACCGGTCTCAGCGGTGCTGGGCGGGGCTGACATCTCCTTCGTCGTTGGCCTGGTCGTCTCCGGCGGGCTCTATCTGTTATTCTCACGAAACCTCGACCACGCGGCCGAGGCCGAAGCTCGCGTCCGCAGCGAACTCGAGCTGGAAGGAGCCGCCGATTAGCGACACCACAGTGGCTGGTTCCCCGGTGCGCGTGGGCTGCTGCCAAATCTCCGTGACCGTGGGCGAGACTCTCGGCAACCGCGCCAGGGTGCGGGCTGCCATCGAGGCGGCGGCGAATGCTGGAGCGCGCATCATCGTGCTGCCGGAGCTGGCGAACTCGGGCTACATGTTCGCCAATCTGGCGGAGCTGCGAACCGTGGCGGAATCCGCGACCGGGCCATCCGTTCGGGAATGGGAGCTGCTGGCCCAGGAGCGCGATCTGGTGATCGTGGCCGGTTTCGCCGAGGCCGGCGACGACGGTCTGATCTACAACTCCGCGGTGCTGGTCGACCAGACCGGGCTTCGTGCCGTGTACCGCAAGGTTCACCTGTGGGACCATGAAAAAGGCAACCTGTTCACCGCCGGATCTGCCGCACCGCCGGTCGTTGATACCGCGTGGGGTCGCATCGGTGTGGCCATCTGCTACGACCTCGAATTTCCGGAGTGGGTGCGCTCAGCAGCCCTCGATGGTGCCGAGCTGCTCTGCTGCCCCGTCAACTGGCCGCTGTATCCGCGCCCGGCTGGTGAGCGTCCGAGCGAAATCGTCAAGGTGCAGGCCAATGCTGCAGTCAACCGCATGTTCATCGCCGTCGCCGACCGCACCGGGCTAGAACGCGGGCAGCACTGGCTCGGTGGCAGCGTCATCGTCGACGCCGATGGGTTTCCCCTCACGCGCATCACACTCGGCGATGAAACGATGCTGCTGGCAGATATCAACCTCGCCAAAGCTCGCGCCAAGGGAATCAGCGCGCGCAACGACGTGCATGCCGATCGGCGCCCGTCGCTCTACACCCGGGTTACCGATAGCTGAGCCCCGCCCATCGCCTCGCTGACGCGCTGGCGAATGGCTGCCCGGCGGGCATGTCTCGCTGCTGCACACAAGACGGTGTTGCCAACCCTGACAGAATGGTGACCTGTTCCGCCCACGTTCCACTGGAGTGATCATGCGCCCGATGCCTGTCGATCCCACGAACCAGCGGGCGGCGATCGGCAGCAGATTGCGCGCCGCTCGGCGTTCTCAGCAGCTCACCATTGATCAGTTGGCCACGGTCACCGACCTCACCAAAGGCTTCATCAGTCGCATCGAACGCGACATGACCTCGCCGAGCGTCTCGACGCTGGTTGCCCTCTGTGAGGTGCTCCATGTCGATATCGGCGACCTGTTCGCATCGTCTGATGTTGAACTTGTGACCGCCGCGGGCGCGCCGCGCATCAACCTCGGAGGTGAGGGTGCCAACGAGAGGCTGCTCACCCCCCGGCGCGAGAGTCGTCTGCAGGTCGTTCGTTCCACCGTGAGCCCGGGGGGGTCCGGTGGGGGAAAGCTCTACACGATCAACTCGCCCGTCGACGTCGTGCACGTGTTGGCCGGTTCCATAACGGTGCAATTCAGCGACCGCACGTTGACCCTCGCTGCGGGTGATTCGCTCACTTTCGACGGCCGCGAGCCCCATAATTGGCAGGCCGACCTCGAGGTCGAGACCGAGCTCCTGTGGATCCTGGCGCCGGCCGCCTGGGAGGGCACGGTCTAGCATCTGTGGCCTCCATCGGCTCGGGGCGGGGTTGCATCGCATTAAGCGAATGCGATGCCAAGCGCTTCTTCACGATCTCATCAGCGGTGAGCAGGTAGTCGAAGTCGATGAGGTCGGATTTGTAGGTCATGAGCGGTCCTTGGGGGCGAGGGAGGAAGAAACCGGAAGGAGAAGAACACCATCAATGCGGCAGGGAATCTTCCACGGGTTTTCTGTGGCAAGGAACACTGGGAGGGTTTGCAGGTCCGGGTTTTGTAGCGCGACGGGGCGCACGAACCGGGCTAGGGCTCCCGCGCCCACGCTGGTGGCCTCGGGCCGACTCGTGGCAGGCCAGGGGCCGCCGTGTTGCTGGGACCACGTGTTGGCCACCCCGGTGGGCCAGGCGTTGAGCGCGACCCGTCCGACGTTCGGGAGCATTCGTGCTACCACAGTGGCTGTTTCCGAGTCATCGGGGCCGCCAGTGAAGACGGATGCCGCAAGGGAGCCCTGCAGGCCGGCCAGAACATCCATTACCTCGCCGGCATAGTCATATTCACAAACAAGAGCTACAGGGCCGAAGCATTCCTCGAGCAGCCGCGACCCTGGCATGAGATCGGCCAGAGCCACGCGGAAGACGTGTGCAGCAGCGGCATAACCGTCGCCGTCGTCGGACGGCGCCGCGACCATCACCCCGGCGACAGCCGAAAGCTCAGCAATCCCGCTTGTGAATCCGGCTTCGATGCCCGCCGTCAGCAGCGGCGCGGGCGCAACCTCCCCCACCAGGCGGGCTACGGCGTCGAACATGCCGGAGCCGGCCGGAACGAAAATAAGGCCTGGTTTCGTGCAGAACTGGCCTGCCCCAAGTGTGAATGAGGCAACGAACCCAGCAGCGATGTTTTCGGCCGCGGCCGGTGATGCGGCGGCCGCGGACGTAACGAACGCAGGGTTTATGGTGCCCATCTCGGCAAACACAGGCACCCCCCGCGCCGCCGCACGGTCCCGCAGGGCCATTCCGCCGCGCTGGCTTCCGGTGAACGAAATTGTCTTTACAGCGAGGGAATCGACGAGTTGCAGTCCAGCGTTGAAGCCAGTAACGCAGTCATACGTTCCTTCAGGGGCGCCCGCTGCGCGGAGTGCGTCCCGGGCAATCGAGGCAACCTTGACACTCAAGCGTGGGTGCGCGGGATGGGCCTTCACAATGACGGGACAGCCAGCCGCGAGCGCGGATGCAACGTCGTGACCGAACACCCCGAAACCAAAGGGAAAGTTGCTCGCACCGAACACGGCGACCGGTCCGACCGGAACATTCCAGCGCGCCAGGGTGACCGTGTCGCTAACCACGTCCATACTCGCGGCGAGGTAGCTACCCTCGACCGCGACACTGGCATAGAAGAGCAGGCTCCGCCCCGCTCCCGCGATCTCGCCCCGAAGGCGCGACAGACCGAGCCCGGTCTCCTCGTCACCGAGAACGGCGAGTTCTTCCTGGTGTGCACTCAGCGCATCGGCCACGGCAGCCAGCCAGCGGGCACGGACTGCCGGGGCGGTCGCTGCGAGCAAGGGGGCCGCATTCACGGCGCGCAGCAGCACGCGGTCGACCATGCTCGGCGACGTGTGTTTAACGCTCCCGCGCTGCAGTCCGGTGTGCGGGTCGAAGCTGGCGTCAACGCCGGCAACAGCATGCGGCGCAGTCGTGCTCACGCGGCGACATCTTCCCGGGTTGCGGTCTCGCGCGCGGCGGCATCCACCTGTACGACAACGTCCCGAAGAACCGTGAGGCCGTCACGTAGCAACGCTTCCTCAATCACGAGCGGGGGCAGCAGGCGAATCACGTTCGAATAGGTTCCGCAGACCAGCACCAGCAGCCCTTGCGCGTGACACCGGGCAGCGATCTCTTTGGCAAGCTCGGCACGGGGCGCCAAGGTGTCCCGGTCGGCGAATTCCACGGCCAGCATCGCTCCCCGGCCGCGAACATCAACAACAATGCCCGCAGCGGAGAGCAGCGGGTCCAGCATTTCGCGGGCGACGGCCTCGATGCGGCAGGCATTGGCAACGAGTGCACCGTCTTCAAACGCCTCGAAGACCCCAAGCGCCGCCGCGCAGGCGAGCGGGTTTCCCGCGTAGGTGCCGCCGAGACCGCCGGCGTGCACCGCGTTCATTAGTTCGACACGGCCGGTGACCGCGCTCAACGGCAGGCCGCCAGCTAGGGCCTTAGCGGTCACGGTGAGGTCTCCCGCGACCTGTTCGTGGTTGCTCGCGAAGAGCAGGCCCGTGCGTCCCATGCCAGCCTGAATTTCATCGAGCACGAACACGATGCCGTGCCGGGTCGCAATTTCGCGTAGCCCGGGAAGGAAGCCAGGCGACGCAACGATGAAGCCGCCCTCACCTTGGATCGGCTCGATCACCATGGCGGCAAACGTCTGCGGCCCTTCGGCGTCCAGAATGCGCTCCACGGCGGCGAGCGCTTCCGCAGTGGCGTTCTCTGCCCCGGTCGGCCAGCGCAGCGGCGCTGCGAACGGGGCTCGAATCACCTCGGTCGGGAATGGCCCGAAGTTGAGCTTGTAGGGATTCTCCTTGGCTGTCATCGCCATCGTCAGCAGCGACCGACCGTGATAGGCGTCGTCGAAAACGAGAACCTTCTGTCGACCGGTGGCCGACCGGGCAATTTTGATGGCATTCTCAATGGCCTCCGCTCCCGTGGAGAACAGCGCCGTGCGCTTCTCGAACTCACCGGGAGTGTGCTCGTTCAACCACCGGCAGACAGCGGTGAACGAGTCGTATTCGGTCACCATGAAGCAGGTGTGGGTGAATCTGGTCAGCTGATCCCCGACATGCGCCTGCACGTTCGGGTTGCTGGCGCCCACGCTCGTCACCGCGATCCCCGAGGCGAAGTCGATGATGCGGTTGCCGTCCACGTCCTGGAGGATTGCACCGTCAGCGCGGTCGATGAATACCGGCAGGGTAATACCGAATCCGCTCGTGACGTGCTTCAGCCGCTCGGCATGCAGTTCAACAGAGCGCGGGCCAGGAATTGCCGTGGCGAGAAGACGGGACTGGGGAACGGGTACTGATGTCATGGGCTCAAATTAGCAACGCGCAGACTCTGAAACATCAGATGGATTGCCCAATTATTGTCATTTCTTGGTTAGAATATCCAACAATTGTCGCCTACTCCGTAAGAACGGATCTTGCCTCGTGATCAGCCTGACTCAGCTCTGTGAGAAGTTGGGCAATGCCCTCCGCACGGTCGACGGAGATCCGGTCGCCAGGATCAACCTCACCGGCGTGCATATCTCCGAGCTCACAGACCCGACACCGTATTTGGAAGGCGGGGAACTCCTGCTGACCACAGGCATTCCTCTGGCCGGTGAGCCCGACAGCCTTCGCGACTACGTGACTCGGCTCGCGTCTCGTGGCGTACTTGCCCTGGGGCTAGGCCTCGGTGCTGGTACTGACGATGTGCCCGCCCAACTTGAAAGTGCGTGTGCGGGAGCCGGAGTAACACTCCTCATCGTGCCTGCGAGCATCCCGTTTATGCACATTTCCCGCACCTACTGGGACCTGGTGGGCAAAACAGAACAGGCCGACCTCGCGGCCAGCCTCACTCTTCAGACTTCACTGACGCAGGCTGCGACACGGCCCGAGGCCGTCGCCGCGGTGGTGAAGGTTCTGAGCAATGCCCTGGGCGGCTGGGCCGTGTATCTTCCCGCCGATGGTTCAGCGGAAACGTACTGGCCACCGGAGGAGAACCGCGTCCTGCCTCAGCTCCGGGAAGAAACGGCCCGCCTCGGCCTCGCCGGAACGCACTCGGCGGCCACCTTCCCGCTGGACGGGATGGACGTCGTTGAGTACTCCATTATTGCTGACCGGCGCACGGCGGGTTTCCTGGCTGTCTGTGCGGGTCGGCCCCTGCGAAAGGCGGATCGGCAGTTGATGCTCACGGGATGCATGCTCCTCGCCGTGGCTGCCCAGCGAGAGTGGCAGCTCACTCGGGCGAACTCGGTTCTCGGCACCACGGCAACGACGCTGGCGTTGAACGGTTTTGTCGATGCTGCGCGTCTTGTAGCTGGAGATCTGATCGGTTCCCCGCTGGCTGAACGGGTCCGGCTCCTGGCCATCCGGGGAGACAACCTTGAGGCGCTCACCACCTCAGAACTCGCCGATCAGGTCTCAGCCATGCTGTCTGGTGAGCCAGCGATGCGATTAGGCGACAGCATCCGCCGATGCCGCCTTCGCTCAATGGAAGACGGCGTCTGTTTCCTCATTCTGGAGACCCGGACAGACCCTGACCCTGCCGAAGAATCCGGGAACCCGGTTGAGGCAGCAGTGTCGCGCCGACGCGCCCAACCTGTTCCGTTCGCGGCGGCGCTCAGCCGGCCCATGCCGCTCAGCCAGTTACCCGGCAGCGCCGACGACCTGCGTCGGTCTTGCCTGCTCGCAAGGGTGGGACAGATCTCCACGGGCCCGGGCCTACCTGATCCTCGTGCCGTCGAGTGGGTGGCCCGGCTCACGGCATACTCCCGGGCCGATCTCGTGGCAACCGTGAAAAGTTACATTCGGAATCAGGGCCAGTGGGAGGTCGCTGCCCGGGAGTTGAAGCTCCATCGCAATTCCCTGCGGCACCGAATCGGCATTGCAGCGAAACTACTGGACGCCGATCTCGACGACCCTGACGTGTCGGCGAATCTCTGGCTAGAGCTCCGCAGAGTCGGGGCCGGAAATCGCTGACGTGGGACCAAGGATCGGAGATGGTCGAGTACCTTCAGTTCAAGGAGGAAACGACGATCTCGGTCTACTTCTGCGATCCACATTCGCCGTGGCAACGAGGCTCGAATGAGAACACAAACGGGCTCATTCGCCAGTACTTCCCCAAGGGCACCAACCTGAATCTCCACAGCCCCGAACGACTGGCTGAAGTCGCGACCAAGATCAACGCTCGACAAGGAAACAGCCCACATTTGATCGAGTGTTGCGAGGTTGGCTAGAAAACACCCAGCTTGTCATGGCCACCGACACTCGCCCACGCCTCGGGCGGTAGTGAAGCCGACGAGGATGCGTTCGCGAATCAAGTCACGTTCAGTAAACGCGGAGCCCTGACCAGTCAGGGAATTGGCGATGATGACGCCGCATAAGTGACATGGAGAGTCGGGCGGACGGTCGACTGGTGAAAATTGGCTCGTCGAGCACTGTGGGTGATACCGTGCACGAGTAGCGATCAAAGGAGATCAGCCATGTCGTCGTACACACAAGTGTCCTCAGACCTGCCCCTGCTGGAATGCACCATCGGTGATCATTTTGAGGGAATCGTTGAACGATTCGCCCACCGTGACGCCCTGATCGAGGTAGCAACCGGACGACACTGGTCCTATTCAGAACTCAATTCAGCAATCGACGACTTTGCGCTCGGCCTTATGGGCTTGGGCGTCGAACGCGGAGACCGAGTCGGTATCTGGTCGCCCAACTGCGCCGAATGGACGATCGTTCAATACGCCACGGCCAAGATCGGTGCGATTTTAGTGAACGTGAATCCCGCGTTTCGCATCTCTGAGTTGGAATACGTTATCAGGCAGTGCGGAATGCGGATGCTCATCTCCGCCCCATCCGACAAAAACAGTGACTATACAGCCATGGCCCGAGACGCCTTCATCAGCTGTTCAGATCTGCACGAACTCGTCTTTATCGGCACCGATACCGACCCGACCCGATCGGGCGAATTCGACTACACCGCCCTCATCACAGCCGGCCATACCGTGTCACTCCTGGACCTGCGCCACCGTATGAACGAACTGACAGCGAACGACCCGATAAACCTGCAGTACACCTCGGGTACGACCGGATTTCCTAAGGGTGCCACCCTCACCCACCGCAACATTCTCAACAACGGCTTCTTCATCGGCGAACTCCTCAACTACACCGAACACGACCGGGTCGTCCTCCCCGTGCCCTTCTACCATTGCTTTGGCATGGTCATCGGCAACCTCAACATCTACTCACACGGTGCCGCCGCTATTCTTCCCGGGCGCAGCTTCACCGCAACAGCTGCCTTACAAGCCGTGCACGATCACGGCGGCACCTCACTCTACGGAGTACCCACGATGTTTATGGCCGAACTAGCCCTCCCGGAATTCACCACCTTCAACCTCTCCACACTGCGCACCGGAGTGATGGCTGGGTCAACCTGTCCGGAAGCAGTGATGAACCGAGTGATCGACGAAATGAACATGATCGACGTGGCTATTTGCTACGGCATGACCGAAACCGCACCCGTGTCGACAATGACCAGAAGCGAAGACACCATCACCCAACGCACCTCAACTGTCGGTCGTACGATGCCACACCTGGAAAACAAGATCATCAACATCACCACCGGCGAAACGGTCGAGCGCGGCAAGATCGGCGAATTATGCACCCGCGGCTACAGCGTCATCTCCGGCTACTGGAACGAACCAGACAAAACTCGAGATGCAATCGACCAGGAGGATTGGATACACACCGGTGACCTCGCCAGCATGGACACGCACGGCTACATCACCGTAGAAGGACGCATCAAGGACATGGTCATCCGCGGAGGCGAAAACATCTACCCACGCGAAATCGAAGAATTCCTCCTGCACCATCCATCAATTCACGACGTGCAAGTCATCGGAGTACCCGACGAAAAATACGGAGAAGAACTCATGGCCTGCATCATCCTCAAACCGGGCGTCGACCCGATAACCGCCCAAGACCTCGCCGCCTTCTGCCACGGACGCCTAGCCCACTTCAAAATCCCCCGGTACACCGACGTTCGAGACAATTTTCCCCTCACAGTATCCGGCAAGATACGCAAAATCGACATGCGCAACGAAGCAATAGCCCGACTGTCAACCACTTCATGACCTGACCCCAAGCTGCACCCGATAGTTAGGCGGCGTCCCCGAGGTACTGCCAGCGATTCTCCGGGCTCAACACCCCCAGATCCACCAGCTCCCGCGCGGAACGGTGATCACCACGCTGATCACTCGAACGCGGGTACCGCGGCCACACCCACTCACCCGGAGCATTCGCATCACGAATCAACGGCCGGCTCGACACGCCCACTCGGTTCGGTCGAAGCCCCGGGGCAGCTACCCCGACAACGCGAGCGGCCAGGTCACACAGGTCCCGTTACGCCCGCACCCATCCCGCCACATGTTTCACAATCAATCGGTGATGACGCAGACCGCTAAAGATCGTGACGGTATGACGCGGACTAACCCCAAGCAGCCGTGTTGCCGTGTCGATAGTCAGGACAGGGTGCTGGGCCGGCAGGCATTTTTGCATTAGCGCGCAGCCGCCAACCCGAAAACGCCAATCAGGCACACTCGCACCGCTAAAAACCGAAGGCCGGTCGAGTATTTCTACTCATCCGGCCTGTTCGCTTGGATTTCATGAAAACGAAACTTCAATTTCCTGAAACACCCACAGTGGGTGTTTCAGCCTATTCGGGAGGCCTTGCTCCGACTGGGAACTTTCTGGCTTGCCCTCGAGCCATTCCAAGTTAAGGGTGAAATCGTTCCAGGGCACCTTTAACCCTTGAGTTTCGCTGTTCCCGCACGCGTCAGCTGAGCATCGCGATCGGAATCTTGGTGTCGGGCTGTTCATAAATGAATTGCTCGATGGGGAACGGTTTGTGCAGGATTGCTTCCGCCAGCACGAGTTGGGCGAACACGATTTCAACAATGGGCCGCACGAACCCGGCTAGGCAGCTGTCCAAACGAACTACCGTGAGGTTCGGGTGCCCTTCGTTCGGTACGTCATGAGCTGTCGTCATCACCACGACGTGAACGCCCGCATCAAGAAGTGATCCCGGGATGGTGAGTTCGCGTTCGTCTCCGAAGATGATCACTACGGTTCCCGCTGCAACAGACTCCATGGGTCCGTGAAGGTACTCGTAGGTTTCAAAAGCACCCGTCGGGATTCGCAGGCCTTCGCGAATCATCAGCGCTGTCTCCAGAGCCGAGGCAAACGATGTACCCCGGCCGACGACATCGATGTCGGTTGCTGCAGCTACGAGGCTGGAAACAGCTCGGGCCACCGGCGCGAAATCTGCCAGGGCATTCTCGACGATCTCAGGGATGCGGGGCACATTGGAATCGGCCGGGAGCACGCCGACCTTTTCTAGGAGTAGCGCATAGGCCATAAGCGTCGCTGTGTAGCCAGCGGTATACACAGGGGAGTCCTCGAAGCCGCCGAGGCCGAGCGGCACGTCAATGACCTCGGCAATTTGTGCTTGCGGAAAGTTGCTGATTCCGACCCGTGTCCCCTGTGTCAGACGGCGTGCCGCCTCGATCGTTTCGGGGCTCCGCCCGGATTCCGAAACGATGATGTAGTGATCCGCCGGCTGAAAGCCGACCGCTGACAGAAGTACGTCGGATGCTGTCAAGCTCACTGCCCGGTAACCGGCCTGGGCGAGAAGCGACACCAATGCCCGTCCTGAATGACCGGATGCGCCCATTGCGACGACCGCTATGGTCTCGTCGACAGGCCAATCGTGAAGCGCGCCGTGCGCCAGATCGAGGGTGAGCGTGTCATACGCAAGCTGGAGGGTGAGGGGTTGCTTCATCATCGCGTCAACGAATGGTGCTTTGCCTGACATGGGTTTTTCCTATCCTTTTACTGCGCCGGATGCCATGCCGCTGACGACATAGCGCTGGAAGATCACTGCCACGATCAGTGGCGGAAGTGCCGCGAGAATGCCACCGGCCGCGACGAGCCCGAAATCCGTGGTGTATCGACCGGCGAATTCGCTGAGGGCCACGGGAAGTGTCTTGGCCACGTCCGACGACGTGAAAATGAGCGCGTACATGAATTCGTCCCACGCCAGCAGGAATGCGAACATGATCGCCGCGAACAGTCCCGGCTTGGCGGCGGGCAGAATAACCCAGAACAAAGCACCCAGTCGAGTCGTACCGTCGATGCGCGCTGCCTCTTCAAGCTCCTCGGGAATGGTCATGAAGTAATTGCTCAGCACCCACAGCACAAAGGGGATGACGATGGCACAATCCACCAGGATCAGGCCCGTCTTCGTGTTCAAGAGTCCCACGGAATTAAGAATGAGATACAGCGGAATGAGCAGGGCGATTTGCGGGAGCATGTATGACGCCAGAAACGTCGTAAGGATGGCGCGCCTGAAACGGAACTTCAAACGGGCAAATGCATAGGCGCCCAGAATTCCCACGATCATTGAGATCGTGACGGTTCCCACGGCCACGATTATGGAGTTCATCATGGCAGCACGAAACGTTGCCCCGACTCCCTCAGAGCCGCCGGTGAAGATCTGCGTGTAACGGCTGAGGTCCAATTCGTCCGGAATCCACTGCAACGGAGTCGTGATGAGGATTCGCTGTGGCGTGATGCTCGCCATGACCATCCAGAGGAACGGGGCAAGAATAACCACTGAGGTAACAACGGCCGCCACGTGCACCAGAAAAGAATTGCGCCGGGCCCGCTTCACAGGAGACTCATTTCTGACCGGCGGAGCAGTCGCAGATAGATGGCGCTCAGGGCGAGGATGACGATAACGATCACGTAGGACAAGGCTGACCCGACGCCGAAGTTTTGATCGGAGAATGCCGTTGTATAGGCGTAGTAGGCGATGGTTTGGGTTCCGTTGACCGGACCACCCCTGGTCATGACATAGATGATGTCAAAGACTTTGAATGCTTCAACCGTGCGCAGCACAAGCACAATCGAAATCGAGGGGATCAGCATGGGCAGCACGATCGACCGAAAGATGCGCGGCCAGCTTGCACGATCGAGCTTGGCGGCCTCATACAGTTCGTTCGGGATTGCCGTGAGTCCGGCGAGCAGGAAGAAGGCAACGAGCGGAGTCGATTTCCAGACATCCGCCAGAATGACCATATTGAGCGCGGTTGTCGGATCGCCTAACCAGGCCTGGTACTGGTCGATAATTCCGAGTTGGCTGAGCAACGCGTTGAGCGGGCCGTACTGGGCGTTAAAAACACCCTTCCACATGGCCGCACTGACGATCGTGGGGATGGCCCAGGGGATGACCACGATGGCCCGGAACAGCCAGCGGGCACGAAGTTTCGCGTTGAGCAGCCCAGCCAGAATGAGGCCGAGGCACAACTCCAATGATGTCGATATCAAGGTGAAATAGAGAGTGCGCCCCATAGACGCCCAAAACGTGCTGTTGGAGAGCACCGCCAGATAATTGTTGAACCCCACGAAGGGGGTGTCAGTCGCCAACGCCGAAGTGACCTCGAAAAAGGAAATCAACAGGGTTCGAAGGATCGGGTAAACGATCACCCCGAACACTGCAACGCCCGCCGGAATAAGTAACCAGAAAGCCAGTCGAGCCTGGTTCTCTCGCTTCGACCGTGCCGGACGAACCCGTCGCAGAGACGCGGCCGGAGGGCTTTGGGGTGTTTTGGCGTTGGCGACTGACATTTTCACTAGCCGATGGTCGCGTTAGCGGCCTCGACTGCGTCGTCCATGGCTTGCTGCGGTGTCTTCTGGCCGAGCAGAGCATTCTGGATCTCGACCTGCAGAATCTGGGACACCGAGTTGTAGTTGGCAACCGTCGGGCGCAGGATCATGCTGTCGTATGCGACGCCGGCCGCTGCGAATACCTCGGGGTTTGACGCGGCGAGGTCTGTCTTGGTGTAGCTCGACTTCCAGTTGGTCATCGAACTCGTCACGTACTTCTCCTGCACGCTTTGGCTGGTCATGTACTCGATGAATTTCCACGCTGCGGCCTGATTGGTGGACTGGGCTCCGATCGAGAGCGCCATCGAACCATTGACGCCAGGGTGCTCTCCCGACGGACCGGCGGGGGTCGGAAGAACGCCGACCTTGCCGACCACCGTTGAGATCGACGCGTCGTTCGAGTCACGGAAAGTCGACTCCCAGTTCAGTGCCATCGCGGTCTTGCCCGCGGCGATGGACTTGCTGACGTCATCTTCCAGGAAAGTGATGGAGGCGGGATCGGTCAGCCCGTCATCGATGGTCTTCTTCATCCAGGTGAGCGCTTCCACACCGGCTGCGTCGTTCACAATGAGATTGCCATCAGCATCGGTGAAGGCTCCCCCGAAGGCGCCGAGAAGCTGCGCATAGTCGCAGATGAGGGCTTCAGCCTGTGACCAGCTCCAGGAGAGGGGGTACTCGACGAGTCCGGCAGCTTTGATCTTGGCGGCCACAGCGAGGGCACCGTCCCAGGTCGTGAGGTCGGCCTCGGCCGCCCCAACCGCGGCAACCATCTCCGAGTTGAAGTAGAAGAGCTTGGTCGAGGGGCCCCACGGGGCGCCGTAGTACTTCCCCTGATATTCAGCGGATGTCAGTGCCCCGCCGAGCATCTCGTCGGCCCACGCAGCTGGGAACCTGTCAGTGACGTCCGTGATGAGCCCCTTGGAGGCGAAATCGGCCGGCCAGATCACGTCAAGGTGAACGACGTCATAGGTTCCGGCGGGAGCCGAGGTGACGATTTTGTCGTGCAGCGCCTCGTAGGCGACGAACGTCGGTTCCACCGTGATCTCAGAGTTTTTCGACTCAAAGTCAGTGATCATGGCGTTGACGTTGTCCTCGGAGTAACCCGCCTGCTTCATGAAGAGGGCGTTGATGGTGCCGGTTCCATCCCCTTCCTTCGATTCGCTCGACGTGCTCGCTCCGGTGAGGCTGCAGCCGCTGAGGAGGAGCGCGCCCATGGAGATGAGACCGATCCCAACGGTGAGACGGTGAGTTCGTGCGTTCTTGATGGTCATGTGTTCCTCCGTGATTCGTCGAGCTGATGGGTGGTTGTGAGCTGTGAGGGGTGCATCCGTTGTGCGATCGCAATGGCGCCGACGACCGGAGCGACCTGAAGCAGGCGCAGGCTCAAGGTGCGATCAAGTTCCGCGATATGACGTTCCAAGGCGTCAAACAGGCGTGGCTGGTTCGAGATCACCCCGCCGGCACAGACGACGTCGGTGCCCAGCGCGCCTCGTGCTCGCACCAGGCCGACCGCCGTGGCGAGTTCCCGCGCCGCTTCATCGATCACCGTCGCTGCAAGCCGGCTGCCCGCATCGGCGGCAGCGAACAGCAATGGTGCGAGCGCTCCCCATGTCGTGAGCCGCGAATCGGCGGAAAACTCATATGACATTGCAACTTCATCGTCAACGCCGAAGTGTTCCATCAATGTCTGACTCAGCAGACCTGGGGCGCAGCCTTCATCGCGTGCCCAGAGCACGGCGCGCACGGCATCGCGAGCCAAGGCGGGCGCGCTTCCAGGGTCGCCCAACAGATGGCCATAGCCCCCCGCCGAGACCACCGCTCCGGCGGCATCGTGGGCGACGATCCGAGACCCGGTGCCGGCGATGACTGCGATGGCCGTGTCATATCCAGCTGCCGGACCGACCAGTTCAACGTCATTGACGGCGCGGACCAGCCCCGGCCGTTCGGCAGCCAATCGTGCTTCAAACTCGGCGCACTGCCATGCGCTGTCCAGCCCATGAGCACCCAGGGCCAAGGGCGCGGTCTCCGACCGAGGCACACTGGCAAACAGTCCGAGAAGGCGAGTGGCGTTGCCCGCGTCATCGAGCAGGCCTCCCCAGCGCCATGAGCTCGTGAGCACCGTGGCATCCAACACGATTCGCCCATTGGCCTCGACGCGGGTGTGCGTTTTGGTTCCACCGATGTCGATGCCAACGTACATTCTTACCCCACCCCCGCGTGAAGTGAGCCGATGTGCTGGCCCGTCGATAACTTTCATATCATAGTGATAAGAAGTTGTTTAGAACCTATCCACAACCGCCCTCGCCTGTCAAGCGAATCCTCCCGATAGCCCCGGATTGAAACCAGCGGAATTATGAGCCCATGCGCAATCGCGCCCCGTCTGGCTCCGGAATGGCAGCAGTGATCGCGAACGGCTAACCCGCCAGGTAGGCAAACCCGTTGACTTCAGCAGCTGCCAGCTCGGCCGCACCGAGAATGACGGAATCTTCCCGTCTGGTCGCCGCCTCCAGCCGCGGAACGCGGATGATTCGCCCGGTGAGTCGTTCCTGGATGCCGGGGATCACACGGTTCGTCACGCCGACCAGTCCGCCGCCGACGACCACCAGTTCCGGGTCAAGAATGATGACGATCGCGGCAATCGCTATTGCCACCATGTCGAGGATCTCCTCGGCGATCTCCCGAGCGGCAACGTTGCCGTCATCGGCAATCCCGAAGATGTCGTCGGCCGTCATCAGGCCCGTGGGAGGTATCGGTATGCCCTTGTCACGTGCTCTTCGGGTGAGCGCGCGTGGGCCGATTCGATCCTCGAGATCGCCCAACTCGGGGTGGGCCTTCGAATGCGTCAGGGACGCTCGATCCATCAGCAGGTATCCGATTTCACCGGCTTCGCCGAGGGCACCCCGGTGCAGCTCACCGTTTGTGATGATTCCGGCGCCAAGGCCATTTTCAAGAAAGAGAGCGACAAGACTTTGCAATCCTCGGCCGGCTCCCCGGTGGAGTTCACCGAATGCCAACGCGTTGGCATCATTCTCGACGACCACCGGTACTGCTGATCGTTCACGCAACAAGCGCCCCAGCGGCACGTCAGACCAGCCGAGCTCCGTTGTGTGCCCGACCGTACCGTGAGGTCCGGAGACAACTCCCGGTACGGCCACACCAACGGCAAGGCATGGGGAACCCATGCTTTTGGAGGTGGCGATCAGATGATCGAAGAGGTCGAGGGTCGACTTGAGATGCGCTTCGCGATCAGCCGGGATCGCCGTTGCGTCATCGGTTGCGTCGCCACCGAGCAGGAACTGCCGTGGCCTGAAGAGCGCTTCGCGACGATAGACGACTTTCCCGTCAAAATCCATGAGGAGCCCCGCGGCGCGGTCCGGATGCAGCTGTATGGCTGCGACCAGCTTCGATCCCCCGGCGTAACTCAACAGAATGGATGGCCGACCACCCGTGGAAGGCTCGTGTCCTGCCGCGCGAACGCTGCCCTCCTCGATCAGCACTGCCGTGAGCCTATTGATCGTCGCGGAACTCAGACCTGTCCGGACTGAGAGTTGCTGCCGGGAAAGTGCGCCTGATTTCCGTAACTCCTCAATGATTGCGGTTTGATTCACTCGTGCAACCGCGCTCGTCACAGCTGTGTTTTTCTTGCGATTGGACACGGAACTCCACTGCTCACTGGTGGGCACTCAGATGTGCTAGATCTTTTCTATCACACTGCACTATTTTCTGCGTACTAAGTCGACCCTGAACGCCCGTCGGAGACGAATTTCCGTCGTTTTTTTCCAAGGGGAACGGGCTCGTGCTACACCGACGATTCCGTTCCGCGCCGTGGAAACCGCCGACGTGCACGTCCGCGCCGGCGACGGTCCGAACCCACTGGGCGGCCATATCCTCGTCGCCGGCAGCTAGTGAGCCACCTGGACGCCCCAGAAGTTCATCGCCGCCGCCAATGAATACAGCTACCCGCCCATCCCGAAAAGTGTTGACCGCTCACCACGCACGCTGCTTCGCTGCTGCATGAACACCGAGCCGGTTCAACGGTTCATTTTTTTGATCGGCCCGAGCCGGCCGACTGGCCAGATTCGTGCCAGTTCTTCTCGCCTGCCATTACTCGTGAGCGATCTGATTCCCGGGCGGTCAGACGGTTCTGTTTCCTCGTCGCGGCTATTTCGATCGGGATGGACGCGTCTTCTGTTGCTCGGCCATGATGCTGATGAACTCGTAGGCGAGATTTGCCGCTGCCACCGAGGTGATCGCTGCGTGATCATAGGCTGGTGCCACTTCAACGATGTCTGCCGCGACGATCTTATTGTGCCGAAGACCACGCACGACGGCCAAGAGTTCACGGCTGGTCATCCCACCTGCTTCCGGTGTTCCTGTCCCCGGCGCGTGTGCCGGGTCGAGGACGTCGATATCCACGGAGACGTAAAGTGGGGTGTCGCCTACCCGTTCGAGGACACGTTCGAGGATGCCATCCACTCCGATACGGTCGAAATCACGGCAACTGACGATCGTGAAACCCAATTCCTTGTCATCGATGAGGTCTTTTTCATCGTAGAGCGAGCCACGCACGCCAACATGAACCGAGCGGTCCTTGCGAATGAGGCCCTCTTCGGACGCACGACGAAACGGAGAGCCATGTGTGTACGGCATTTCGAAGTAGGTGTCCCACGTGTCAAGGTGCGCGTCGAAATGGACCAAGGCGAGCGGACCGTGCTCGCGGTGGGCAGCGCGGAGAGCGGGCAAGGCGATCGTGTGGTCACCGCCGAGTGAAACCACGGGGGCTCCGTTTGACATGAGTTCAGCCAGCCCCGCGTCGATTTGTGACAGTGCCTTGGGTATGTCGAACGGGTTGCAGTCAATGTCTCCGGCGTCCACCACCTGTGAATCAGAGAAGGGTCTGTTTTCCAGGGCAGGATTGTAGGGACGCAGCAGTCGCGATGCTTCCCGGATCGCGGACGGTCCGAATCTCGCTCCGGGCCGAAATGTGACCCCGGCATCGAAGGGGATCCCCACGACTGCGATGTCGAAGTTCTCGACATCCTCGCGTCGCGGGAGGCGGGCGAAGGTGGTCAGCCCGGCGTAGCGCGGGGATTCCTGGCCATTTACCTGACCGATGATTTTGTTCATACTAGAAGACTCGATTCGTGTGCGGGGCACTGTTCACCCCGGTTGTCGTGACGATGACAGTGTTCAGATCACCGACTGAAGCGTTCATTGGATCGTGAGGGTGCGAACTCGGGGTCCGAGGCGTGCTCCGATTTTCGTGCCGCCCTGTCTTACCGTGGTCGCGGCCAGTGGCGACTCGGTCTCGGGCGGTGAGCGGCTCCTGGCCGTGCGGTGCGTGTTATCGCAGCTCTGCCACAGGGGTGCCTGTAACAATGCTGTCCGCTACGGGGAGGGCGACAGTCAGTTTTCTCGTCGCCAACACACAGCCTGCAGCGACACCAGAGAACACCGCGAGGTAGCAGAAGATCAGCCAGGGTGAACCACCAGCGATGCCCAGGAGAGTGGGAAGAACAATCGGTGTCAGCGCTCCAGCGGTTAGCGCCGCACCCTGGTAGGCGAATGATGTGCCGGTGTAGCGCACGTTGACCGGGAAGATAGACGACAGAATGCTCGCCATCGGGCCATAGTTGCATGCCGTGAACAGGGCGGTCATTGACAGCATGACCGTGATGACGAGCATTGAGCCGGTGTGCGACAGCAGGTACAGCGGAACGGCGATCAATGTGATTCCGACCAATCCGACGATGACGACGTATTGGGGTTTCCACTTGTCGCCCAGAAGGCCGGCCAGTGGCATGAACGCCATTTCGAACAGGCCCGCAACGATCAGAGCATTCAGGACAAGCGCCACTGGAACGCCAGCCTGCTCCGTGGCGTAGGCGAGGAAGAACGATGACGTCACGTAGTACCCGCCCGTGGCCACAAGCATGGCACCGATGCCAATGAGGAGTCTCTTGGGCATTTTAGTGAGCACCACGCGAGCCGGCGCCTTTGTGATCTCGCCTTTCGCGACTGCGCGCACGAACTCAGGGGACTCGCCGACCTGAAGACGAATGACCAGTCCGATGATGAGCAGGACCGCAGAAGCAACGAAAGGAATTCTCCATGAACCCGCGACCAGGCCATCTCCGATCATCTCTGAAAGGGCGAACATGGCGGCTGAGAGCGTCGCTCCGACGGCTGATCCAAGCTGTACGAACGAACCGAAGAACGTCCGACGGTTTGCGGGGGCATGCTCGACAGCCAAAAGGGCAGCGCCGCCCCATTCTCCGCCCATGGCAACTCCCTGCAGCAGTCGCAAAGTGATCAGGAGGAGCGGAGCGAGTGGGCCAACTGTCTCGTAGCTCGGCAATAGGCCTATTCCGACGGTGCCGAGCCCCATGAGCATGAGTGTGGCGACCAGCACTGGCTTACGGCCGCTCCGGTCACCGAGGTGGCCAAAGATGAATGCACCGATTGGGCGCCCGAGATAACCAAACGATGTCGTTCCGAAAGCAACGATCGTGCCGATAACCGGATCCATATCCGGTGGGAAGAAGAATTGTCTGAAAACCAACGCTGCTGCGGTGGCATAGATGAAGAAGTCGTACCACTCGATGCTCGTGCCGGCGAGTGCGGCGAAAGCAGCTTTGCGAGGCCGTGCATGTGAGGCTTTCGTATTCATGGACCTTGTCCTTACTCGGTTCTTATATCGAAGGCTTGCTTCGTGGAGTTATCCTCTAACGAATCAACATTGATTCATTCGAAGATAATGCGAAACAACAGCGTTCCACCTGCCCAAATTCGACACCAATCCATTTATTGTCAACAGAGCAAAATAATCGACATGCGCTCAGAAAGACTGCATTTAGCTGCAAATCTGAAATATGTTACTTGAGGAATTGTCGCCGACTGGGGCTTCCAATCTCATTTCCCTGCGTCTTTGCTAGTTGAATTCCAATAGAGTTGCAACATTTTCTTTCATGATAAGCGCACGAATTCCGGGCTTTATCGGAAACTCCTGAAAGTCCGTAATCCATTAATCCGCGCACAGCAGCGATTCATTCAACCCCCGCGCACCGAAAGCTTCATCGTGCCCAGCTGCAGGCCCGTTCGCGTGTGAAAGCCTGATACAGGCTGATCGAGGAGCCCGCGTTCTCACTGTCGGCGATGTCGAGCCCAAGGAACCTCCCATCGGTCATCCGGGATCACGCGGATTGTGATGATGGCCGCCTGCGCCGCCGACGAAAATTCCCAATCCGTCGGTCGAGCGGAGCTGAGACCGCAAGAGGACTGCCTTCACCCACCTCCAAGACATAGTGGTGCTCGCCCTGACAACCAGATGCAGCGCCCAGTGCCGGTCCGGCAACAAGACACAGCCTTGACGTACCCGAGGCCGTGGGTGCCGACCAGCCAGCGAAGAGATGGAACGGCCTGGCGGCTGCAGACCCAGCTTCAGCGATCAAATCCGATGAGACCATGACGGCCGCCACACACGCGGTGACGGCCGCCATCAACAAACGGAAGCCAGAGGGGTGCCGCCCAGTAGCAGCTACTCGATTATGTCCATGTCCTTTATCTTCAGGCGCCCACCGAAGTAGCCGCCCACCGAGGTGATCAGGGCGACGACGGCGAGGATGGCCGCCGCGGGCCACGAGGCTCCATCCGAGAAGCTGAGCATGGCGAGTGCCAGGAACGGCAGAAACCCGCTGAGAGCGCCGGCAATGTTGTAGCCGAGGGCCACGCCGCTGTATCGCAGCCGGGGTGGAAAGAGCTCGGTCAGCAGGGTGCCCGACACCGCATACGCGGTGGAGAGTAGCGCGATACCGAGCGTGATCGCGAAGATCACGGCTAGGGGGTGGCCGGTGTCGATGAGCCAGAAGATCGGTAAGGCTGCGACGGCTGTGGCGATGCCGCCCCACATCGTGACTCGTCCGGCGCCGAAGCGCTCTGCCACGCGCCCCATCATCAAAATGACGCCGATCTGTACGACTGCCGCGATCAGGGTGGCGTTCACGAGCAGAGCCCGATCCAGTTCCAGAACGCTCACGCCATAAGTGATGGCGAACGTGGTCATCACATAGAACCCACCGACGCCCAGAAAAGCGGCGGCAATGGCCACAAGCAGTCGGCCCCAGGCAAACTTGAAGACGTCGACGGCAGGAATCTTGGCGCGCTCTTCCATTTTGACTAGTTCCTGGAAGATCGGCGATTCTTCCACCTTCAGCCGAATGATGACGGCAATCAGGAGCAATGGAAAGGCGGCGAGGAACGGCAGGCGCCAGCCCCAGCTGTCGAAGGATTCCGCTGGGAGCAGCAGTACCAGAGCAAAAGCACCGGCCGACATGAGGGTACCCACCGGGGAGCCGACCTGCACGAGCGCCGCGAACCGACCGCGCTTCTTCAGTGGTGCGTGCTCCACGGCCAGCGTCATCGCACCGCCCCATTCGCCGCCCACGGCCAGCCCCTGAACCAGGCGCAGCACCGCGAGCATCACGGGAGCAGCCAGGCCGATCGTGCCGAAGTCGGGCAGCACGCCGATCAGTCCGGTGGCGAACCCGATCATGATGATGGTGATCAACAGTGCGGGCTTGCGGCCCACCCGGTCACCGATATAGCCGAACAATATGGCGCCGATCGGGCGGGCTGCGAAGCCGACACCGAAGGTAGCCAGGGCGGCGAGGGTCGCTGCCGTCGGGTCGAGGGTGGTGAAGTAGAGCCGGTTGAACACCAACGCGGCGGCGGTTCCGAATAGATAATAGTCATACCATTCAAGCGCGGTACCGACGAAGGCAGCGCGTGCGATGCGGCCGGCGTCCTTGCCGCTGAGCTTGGGTCGCGCCCCAACCTCGGCGGCCGACGTATCTGCTGTGGTAGTCATTTCAGGCTGTTCCTTACTATTCGTGATCAAAATTGCAGGTGAGAGTGGATACGAGGGCATCGCCGTGGATGCAAGCGCCATCCACGAAGGTGGCCAAAACTTCGATGCGCCCAATTGCTTCGGGAGCCACCTCGGCCGGATGCTCGGAGAGCATGACAAAGTCGGCGAGCTTTCCAGTAGCCAGCGTCCCGCGGCGTTCTTCGTCGCCGGCGATCCAGGCAGCGTCGACCGTGTATGCACGCAGGGCCTGATCTGCGGTCACCGTCTCTGCCGATCCCACGGTAGCGCCGCTCGAGGTGCGCCGTTGCACCATGGATTGCATGCCGAGCAGCGGTGCGCCGAGGGCGATGGGGCGATCGGAGCTTCCGGGCACGCGCACCCCGTGCTGCAAGAAGGTGCGGTGTCGGTAGACCCAGTCTGCGCGGTGGGCACCGACAGCAGCAGCCATTGTGTCACCCACCTCGTAGAGAAAGCGGGGTTGCGGTATCGGGGTTATACCGAGGTCAGCGAACCGTGAAACCTGGTCGGGTCGTACGATGCCGGCGTGTTCGATGCGGTGCCGCACCGTGGGGCGCGGGTGCTGGCGCTGGGCTTCGGCAAAAGCATCGAGCGCTACGTCGATGGCCTGATCCCCGATCGCGTGTGCCGCTACGGTCCAGCCGGCGCGATGCGCGTCGATGATGCGCGTCGTCAGCTCCGCGGTAGAGAGCTGAAAGCTGCCCCGTCCGTGACCGTGGTCGCAGAACGGTTCTGTCACCGCAGCGGTGCGCCCGATCAGAGAGCCGTCGATGAAAATTTTCATCGCACCGAGCCGAATCCAGTCGTCGCCAAACCCCGTCGTGAGACCCAGGTCGAGGCCCACGGTGGCGCGGTCGTCAGCGTGTACCGCGAGCGAATGCACCGCGTCACTGGACACCATTAGTTGTACACGGGTGCCCAGCGTGCCGCTCTGCCGGGCTGCTGTATAGGCGGCGAGTTCAATTGGGCTGCGCCCAATCCAGCCAGCACCGATGCCCGCCTCGGTCACGTGGGTCAGGCCCTCGGCGGCATAGGCAGCGCTGGCCCGGCCGATCGCCGCTGAAAGGTCATCGGTAGAATAGGGCAGCAGTAGCGCACTCGCCAGGGTCTGCGCTTGCTCCTGCAGCAGCCCGGTGGGCCCCTCGGCGTCGCTGACGACCATACCGCCGTCGGGCACGACCGCAGTCCCGTCGAGAATGCCCGCAAGCTCAAGCACCGCCGTGTTCACCACGCACATGTGGCCCGAGCGGTGTTTCAGCCAGACTGGCCGGCGGCCGGCGGCCTCGTCGAGGCCATTACGGTGCGGGTGAACGCCGAGTACCGTGTCATCGTAGCCAGACGCGATGACCCAATCGTCGGCCGACAACGACGCCGCCCGGACCGCTACGGCCTGATATACCTCGTCGACGGTGGTGCAGCCGCTGAGGTCCAGCTCCGAAAAGGTCTGCCCGAACCAAGCCATGTGATTGTGAGAATCGCCAAATCCGGGCACAATGACCCTGCCGCCGCAGTCGATCGTGGTCGTCGCGGTCAGCCGCGCGACCTCATCGTCGAAACCTACTATTCGACCGGATAGTATTCCGAGAATCTGTGCGCTCGGCCGCTCGTTCTCCAGCGTAAAAATGCGCGCGTTCGTCAGTTTGACGTCAAGCATGGTGTTCCCCCCTGGTGGCGCTGAGCCCGGTCGCGGGCAAAATGGCATTTCCTAATGGTGCGCGCACGCCAGAAAACGCACAATGGACGACCGCACCCATCTGGGAACATAGTCTGGGCAAATGCACAATTCACCCAACACTCTCGCCACTCGCGAACCGGTGCACCCGGTCATGAGCGAAGTCGTCCGTACGTGTCTCGATGACATCGACGAAATTGCCACGACTTACCTCACGCAGGTGCGTACGGTAGCCGGCTACAGCCAATCCATGCTCGCTGCCGACGACCTGCGTAACACCGCCGTTGCGTCGATGGAGCTGCTGCTGCGCCTCATCGGACAGTTGCCGCTGACCGAACGCCTGCTCGTGCTGTCTGAAGAATTGGGGCACCGTCGCGCTCGACAGGGACTGCCCTTGGAGGCGCTCCTGCAAGCGGTGCGGCTGGACTTTCGCATTCTCTGGTCGGCGATGCTGATTCGGGTGTCGCTCGATGATCTGCCGGAGTTCACCCGCGGTGCCATCGCCGTTTGGGAGGCCGTGGAATTCCACACCATTCGGGTGCATGCCGGCTACCTCAATGAGCTGGCCAGCCTGGCGCAGGAGCGCGAGCAGCAGAAAACATTGCTGCTGAGCCGGCTGCTGCTCTCCGATGGCAAAGACACGCCGCTGCTCAACCAGGCCGCGCGGGCGCTCGGCGTCGATGTCGGCGGCATCTTTCTCGTCGCCGTAGCTGGCGCCGAGGGGCACCACGCACTGCGAACGGCGGCTGCGCGGAATCAGTCGCAGAAGTATCTGCACGAACACGAGGGAGCTCTACTCCTTCTAATCGAGTACGCTTCGCGCGCGGCGGCCACGATTCCGTCCTGGCTGCACACGGTCCCGTGCGGGGTGGCACCGGCCGTCGAGGGGTTGGCTGAGGTGCCGCGAATGGCGCGCATAGCCGACGATCTGGTCATGGCCAGTGCGGGGAAACTCGGGATGACCACGGTGCAGAGCGGCTGGGGCCGGGTCTCGGCCAACAAGCTCGGCGAGTTCGGCGCCGTGCTGGCCGACTCGGTCTTGGGTCAGCTGGCCAACATCTCCGCGCATGAGCGCGAACGCCTGCTCGCCACGATCACGGTGCTGTTCGAGTCGGGTTCGGTGTCTGCCACAGTGGCAGAGCTGTACTGTCATCGCAACACCGTCCTTAACCGCCTGAGCCGGTTCAAGTCGCTCACCGGGCTCGACCCGGGTCGGCCGGGTGATGCGGCCATCATCCAGGCGGCTTTGCACTGCAACGCCGTGCGATAATTCCGTTCCGGATGTGCGCGTGCACAGTTGACACTGCGGTCCGGCAGTGAATCTCCATTGTTTTGTGGTGCACGCACTGTGAGCCTTGAAGTACGCAGCGCAGTGCTGCACCCGCAACCTTCGGAGGTACCTCATGATCGACCCGAGTATCAACACAGATCTGGCTGGCGAAGACTTTCTCGCCGACTTTGCCGCAATGTCGGCTTTCGGCGCGACCGATCGCGGGGGAGTGCACCGCCTGGCGGCGTCTCCAGCGGATGCAGACGTGCGCACCTGGCTTCGTAGCTGGCTGCAGCAGCGTGATTTTACGGTCAGGGTCGACCAGGTGGGAAACATGTTCGGCCTGGTTGAGTTCACCCCGGGCGCTCCCTATGTACTCGTCGGGTCGCACCTCGACAGCCAGCCCACGGCTGGTCGTTTCGACGGCGCCTACGGTGTGCTGGCGGCAGGCCATGCCGCCGTGCGGGTCCGCAACAACGTCACAAGCACCGGGCAGACCCCGCCTTTCAACCTGGCCGTGGTGAACTGGTTCAACGAAGAGGGCGCTCGCTTTCAGCCCAGCATGATGGGCAGTGCTGTCTTCACGAACAAGCTCGGCGCCGACGCCGTGTTGCAGATTCGCGATCCCGACGGTGTCAGCGTCGCCGACGCGCTATCCGCGATCGGGTTTCGCGGAACGGATGCTGCGCCGCACGCCGTCTCTTATGCCGAGATCCACATCGAACAGGGCCGGCACCTGGAGCGGAATGGGGTGACCATCGGGTTGGTCGATGCCACGTGGGCGGCCCACAAGTACTCCGCCGTGGTCACTGGAGAGCAATCCCATACCGGTTCCACGGTGATGTCCGACCGCAAAGACGCCCTGGTCGGCGCATCCCGCCTCGTCATCGCGCTGCGCGACCTAGCCGATTCCTTCCCCGATCCTGCACTGCACACCTCGGTCGGCCAACTCTTCGCCGAGCCCAACTCGCCCGTCGTCGTAGCGTCGGAGGTGCGGATGGTGCTCGACCTGCGGTCTGCCAGCGCCGAGGTGCTCGAGCAGGCGGATGCCATGTTGCACGAGCAGGTCATTGAGATCGAACGCCGCGACAGCGTCACGATCACGCTCACTAAGTCACACTTCTGGAACGTGCAGCCTTACCAGGCTGAGGGCGTGACTCTGGCCCGTGCGGTCGCCGACGATCTCGGCTTGTCGTCACAGACCATGATGACCCTCGCCGGTCATGATTCCACCAATATGAAAGATGTCGTGCCGACCGTGATGCTGTTCGTGCCGAGCGTTGACGGCATCTCGCACAACGAGGGAGAACTGACCCTCGATGCGGACGTCCGTGCCGGCGTCGACATGCTCACGGAGGTGGTCACCCGTCTCTGCGCTGGTCGCCTCTCCCCCGCCCCACAGCCCGCAGCGACCGCTGACGTCTAGTCGACTAAGCCCCCGCCGATCGGAGGCACTTACCTGCCACGGGTATTTCGGACGGCGGAATGGGACTGTCTGAACCGTGCCGGATTCTCTGCCGCTTTCTTCCTGCGGATTGCTGCCCTCCATGTCCCGCTTATGGTCGCCCCGTGGCCGATTATGTCAACAAGTAGAGAGGCTATGGCAGAATCTGCCGAATAGAGCTCCCGTCATGTCCTGTCTCATCTAAGTCAAGTCAGTCTCATTTTTGACATCTATGCTGCTTGACGCCAGGGACAGCCTGGACCGAGCCGCTCCTGCTGCATCTGGACCTCGCAACGTAAACACGTCAGGGTTTCGGACTCGGAGATGAGTGAATCGGCAAGTTGACGTCAACGCCGTAAACAAAATCTAAGTCGGGGAAACTGACGCAAACGAGGCGACCGCCGACTCGAAATGATCAAACATGACGTGCCGTCGTGGCGCCTCTATATTCATGACTTCAAAAGCAGAACCACGTTTTTCGATGTAACCGAGCACCTTCTTGGGTGACCTTTCGTGGCAGCGGCGGTCGCCGACACGCCATTCATGATCGGACAGACTGCGGACCTCGAGATCTCCCGTTGCGCACGGTTCATGATCCTGATTCGACATTGAATCTCCTTCGTGATGAGCAGCCCGTACCGGCGGTACCTCAACCAACTCCGATGCCGCTTGCATCTCCCACCCAACATAGCCCCCTCCTATGGCGGCATGCCGTTGCCAGCACATGCAGCGCCAACCAATCGCCGTCATCGGGGACAGCGCTGCGCAAAGTCCGAACCGACTTCACGCAGACGGTGTGTCGGCGGCCATGACAGGCTGGGCGTTTTCCAGCCAACGTCGCAACACCTGAGTTTTAGGAGTAGCGATGACAGACGGTTCCCGAAGCCGCAAGAAGGTGACCGGCGCTGCCGATGGCCGAGACGCGCGTTGAATATGCTCGGCTAATGAGGCAAGGAATCAGTAACGCCTAGGCGTGCCGAATGTTGAAGATCAACCGGCGTACGGGGATGCGTTGGCGTCACGGCCGGACTGTGAAGAACGCCCAGGGGCGTTGATTGTGGGCGCTAGATCCTGTGCAGGGCTTGTGAACGATCTTCCCTTCTATCGGCGTTGGAATCGTCCTCCGGGCGATAATCATCGGGGTACAGGCCGTAAGAAGTACGCCTTACATTCCGCGGCGAATAAAGTCGGCCACGCGCTCCCCGACGAGAACGGCGGTCGCGGCCGGTCCGCGCACGGGCGTGGTCGGCAGGATCGAGGTGTCGGCGACGCGCAACCCCTCGACACCGTGCACGCGCCCGTATTGATCGACGACGGCCCCAGGATCATCTGCTGGCCCAAACCGTGCACTGCCGCAGAGGTGAATGGCGGTGCCCAAGTGGGAGCGCAGCCAATCATCGAGCAGTTCATCGCTCTCGAGCACGGTGTCGGTCAGTTCGGTCAATCGCTTAAACAGGTGCCTGTAGGCATCTGTTCGCAGCAAATGTACCGCCACCCGCACAACTTCGCGCATGCGTTTGAGGTCGTGTTCGGTCGAGAGGTAGTTGTAGTCGATGCGCGGTTGCACGTCTGGGTCGTCCGACTCGAGGCTGATACGTCCGCGCGAAGTCTCTGACTGCACGGCGACGAGCAGCGCGAGGTCCCCCCGATAGGCGATCTGGTTCGCGAAGCGCCGCATCGACACCCCGCGCATCGCCCGAAGTGATCGAAGCGGACGCCTCGCTGCGGCGCGTACCCCGACCATGATGCCGCGCGCGCTGCCGGTCAACAGATACCCCATCGGTTTAAGCATCGGGAGAATCTCCAGATCCCCGGGCGCAGTAGAACCGGTCGCCGTGAAGTTCAGGCACGCCGCCATCGACTGCGACGTGCGGTAGTCAACGATCTGTCGGCGCGGCTGCCACAGCACGGCGATATCCGGGTGATCACTGAAATTCGTCCCGACCCCGGGCAAGTCGCGCACGACTGGAATGTTGAATTGTTCCAGTTGCTCCCGGGGGCCCACCCCTGAGACCAGCAGCAGGTGAGGTGATTTGATCGCGCCTGCCGAGAGCACAATCTCTCGGCCTCGCAGCTGAACGATCCCGCCGCCCCGCGTGACCTCGACACCGATAGCTCTTGTTCCCTCGAACAGTACACGGCGCACGTAGCTGTCACCCGACACCGTGAGGTTTCTGCGGTGCCGTACCGGATTCAGGTAGGCGATCCCGGTGTTCTGACGCACGCCGTCGAGCGTGTTCATCGGGAGCGGTCCATGTCCCGGAATACCCTGATCGTTCTTGTCAGGTTCGTCGGCGAAGCCCAGCTCCACGGCCGCCGCGCGAAAAGCGACGGTCACTGGATGGTCCTGCGGAGGCCGACCGACGACCATCGGCCCCGCACCACCGTGAACGGCGGACTCGCCATACTGCAGGTCGGTTTCGATCCGGCGATAGAACGGCAATACCTTTTCCCAGGCCCATTCGGGTGACCCGATAGACCAGGAATCAAAGTCGGCTTTTCTGGCGCGAATGAAGTACGAGCCGTTGATCGTCGATGATCCACCGAGGATCCGGCCGCGCGCGATTGAGTAGGGCAGTTTCGGTGTGAGATTACCTGTGAACGACCAATTCTGCGGATGTCCCGGCATTGCTCCCTGCACGGTTCCAGCATCGAGTAACTCGGGCGGGAATTCGGCGGCGGACCGCGGCACCGGTCCTGCCTCAAGGAGCAGCACCCGTCTCTCGGGATCTTCACTCAGTCGGGCTGCGAGTGGGGCTCCGGCTGCGCCGGCACCGACCACGATCACGTCATAGTTCACGTTCGTCAAGTCCGACACCGGTACTCGTGGGTTCATGCTGTCCTCCGGGTCCAACTGTTGGTAATTCACCCGACGTGAAACCCTCCTTAAGCAGGAGCAAGGCCGACTCGAGCAGCTCAATGAGGTTGGAGCCGTCAGTTCTGAGCCACTGCTCGTACGCGGCGAGCGATGCACCGAGGAATACCCAGCCGATCACTGTCGGTTCGATCGCGTCGACGGCAACTCCCAAGCGGCCAGCCGCGAAATCCGACACCACCAGGCGCCACTCGGCATATCGCAGCGTGGAGTGCGCCACGAGCGCAGGAACGTTCAGCAGCAGGTTCATCCGCTCGCGATGAAAGGGGACTTCTTCTGACGGAAATCGATTGAATTCGACGACCGCCCGGGCGAGCGCATCGACGAGAGACACGGTCGTGTCCGTAGCAGCGAGGAACGCGCGCATACGCGCGAGTTCAGCGTCAAAGTCACCCCAGGGCAGATCGTTCTTGGAGGGAAAGTAGCGAAACAGGGTTCGACGCCCAATTCCGGCGGCGGTGGCAATGTCGTCGACGGTCGTCTGGTCGAAACCGTGCTCGAGAAAAAGCCGAAGTGCTACGTGGCTCAGGGCGGCGCGGGTCGTCAGCGGCTGTCGGCCCATCCGCGGTGCCACAGAGCATTCATTCATTTGTTTTCATCCCTGTACTTTCGGCACTGAGTGCCACTAGTCTGGTGCATGCACGAGATTTTCGCCACTGATGTCGATTTCTATCGCAAGGAGAACCGCATGGTTTCCGCAAAAAAGACCAGCCCCACCGAATCCGCAACCGCCGGCGCTGAACATTCTGCGGGGTCGGATCTCGAATCCGATACCCTGGTCGAGGAGATCTCGATCGACGGCATGTGCGGCGTCTACTAAATCGCTGACATGCCAGGCCTGGATCTTGACCGGGGATGGGATCTCCATCCCCAGGTATCTGTTCGCCCGGAGCCGTTCGGTGCGCTGCTCTACCATTTCGGTACCCGCCAGCTCTCATTCCTAAAAGATACGACGCTTCTCGCCGTCGTGAGGACTCTCGCCGACGTACCTTCTGCCCGTGCAGCGTGCACGGCCGCGGGCATCGCTGAGAGTGATCTGCCTCGCTATCAGCGTGCTCTCGGCACCCTTGCGAAATCCTCCATGGTCGTTGAAAGGACCTCATGACGCTGCTCGATGCACCCCGAACGTCCCCGTTCGTTCTCGCCCCGAAAGATACTCCCCGAAAGACCGAGCGTCTCGTCGATCTCTTCGAATACGGCCTTGACGCCCCCATCTGTCTCACCTGGGAACTGACCTACGCCTGCAACTTGTCCTGTGTTCACTGCCTCTCGAGTTCCGGGCGCCGCGATCCTCGCGAGCTGACGACGGCAGAAGCGAAGGCCGTCATCGACGAGTTCGAGCGGATGCAGGTCTTCTACGTCAACATCGGCGGCGGCGAGCCGACCGTGCGTCCCGATTTCTGGGAACTCGTCGACTACGCATCCGAGCACCACGTCGGAGTCAAATTCTCCACCAACGGCGTGAAAATCTCCCCGGACATTGCCCAGCGCCTCGTCAGAAGCGACTACGTCGACGTGCAGATCTCGCTCGACGGCGCAACAGCGGAAGTCAACGATCATGTGCGCGGCCCCGGCTCCTACGCCACGGCTATGAAAGCCATGCGGAACATGTATGAAGCCGGCTTCAAGGGATTCAAGATCTCGGTCGTCTGTACGAGCCAGAACATCAGCCAGCTCGACGACTTCAAGGCCATCGCCGACAAGTTTGACGCCCAATTGCGGCTCACCCGCCTGCGCCCCTCCGGTCGCGGAGCGGACGTCTGGGACGAACTGCACCCGACCCAAACGCAGCAGCGCGAACTCTACGACTGGCTCGTCGCACACGGAGATGGTGTGCTCACCGGAGACTCGTTCTTCCATCTCTCTGCTTTTGGAGACGCACTGCCCGGCCTTAACCTGTGCGGCGCAGGTCGTGTTGTCTGCCTCATAGACCCCGTCGGGGACGTCTACGCGTGCCCCTTCGCCATTCACGAAGAGTTCCTCGCCGGCAATGTGCGCTCAGAGGGCGGCTTCCAGGAGGTCTGGCAGCACTCGGAACTCTTTCTCAAACTGCGCGAACCGCAGTCGGGTGGAGCGTGCACCTCATGCGCGTTTTTCGACACTTGTAAGGGCGGCTGCATGGCCGCCAAATTCTTCACTGGATTACCGCTGGATGGTCCCGACCCGGAATGCGTCCAGGGCTACGGCGAAGAGTTGCTAAAGAACCGCAAGGGCAAAGCGGTAGAGCTTCCAAAATCGTCAATCGTCGACCACTCCCACCGCACTACCCGAGCCGGACGCGAAGGAATGGGCCCGGTACAGCTCACACTGAACCGTCGCGCCGGGATGGTTCCAGTGAACGCCAGCGACTGCGAAGTCAGTCCTCTCGTCGGGTTCACGCCCGAACAACCACCGGCAGGAGCTTGTGACGACAGCCCACTGGCCGGGATGAACCTGCTCGCAACTTCGCAATCCAGCTGCGCCGGGGAGAGCTGCGGAGAAGGAACGTGCGGCTGTAGTTAGAGTTCGCAACCCAGAGAGACGTGACAAGCGCCCGGTGCGCTTGCGGCAGAGAGTCGGTGGTCTTCAGCCAAAAAATGCGTTATCAAGGATCGGAACGCGCGACTGCTTCGGCGAACGGGGACTCTGAGCCGTGAGGTGCAGCACGACGCAGTCGCGGAGTACGCCTTCCGATCGGATGCCGCGCCGCCGCAACTACCGCGCCGGTTTCAGTCGACTGTATAGAACCTGAACATCAAAAATGAGGAGGAAACCATGGGAAGAGTAGAAGGCAAAGTCGCATTCATCACGGGTGCAGCCAGAGGCCAGGGGCGTAGTCACGCTATCCGACTGGCACAAGAAGGCGCAGATATCATCGCGATCGATGTCTGTGAGGACATTCCCGGAGCGCCGTACGCCGGGGCCACGGAAGAAGATCTGGCCGAGACCGTTCGTCAGGTCGAGGCACTCGATCGTCGCATCATCGCTACTAAGGCGGACGTGCGCGATTTTGACGCCCTGAAATCCGCAGTGGATGAGGGTGTAGCGCAGCTCGGACGCCTCGACATCGTGTCGGCCAACGCCGGCATCGTAACCGACATGGCACCCACCGAGGAGCTATCGGAGGAGATCTGGACAGACATGATCAACGTGAACCTGTCCGGTGTCTGGCGCACCACAAAAGCAGCGATCCCGCACATCAAGGCCGGCGGGCGCGGTGGATCCATCATCCTGACCAGTTCCAACGCCGCTCTGATGGTCTACCAGAACCTCGCCCACTACACCGCAGCTAAGCACGGTGTCGTGGGACTCATGCGAACGCTGGCCCTCGAACTTGCACCACACATGATCCGTGTCAATAGCATCCATCCGACGCAGGTTAACACCGACATGATCCAGAACGAGGCAATCTACAAGCTATTCCGCCCCGATCTGAAGAACCCCACCCGCGAAGACTTCAAGACTGCATCGGTTGCTATGCAGGCGCTGCCGATTCCGTGGCTGGAAGCAATTGATATTTCCAATGCGTTACTGTTCCTGGCCTCCGACGAGGCTAGATACATCACCGGCGTTACCCTGCCTGTCGACGCGGGCGGCAGCATCAAGTAAGAATATTCGTTTCACAACTCGACGAGGAGAAGAAGATCATGGGAAGAGTAGAAGGCAAGGTAGCGTTCATCACCGGTGCCGCTAGAAGTCAGGGGCGCAGTCATGCGCTGCGACTGGCCCAGGAGGGCGCGGACATCATTGCGGTCGACATCGTCGGTCCTGTTGAGTCGGTGCATGCATACCCAATGGCCACCGCAGAGGATCTGGCCGAGACCGTGCGTCAGGTGGAAGCATTGGATCGCCGCATCATCGCTACACAGGCCGATGTACGTGACTCAGCAGCGCTAAAAGCGGTGATGGACGATGGAGTCGCTCAGCTCGGACGGCTCGATATCGTGTCGGCCAACGCGGGAATCTTTCAGATGTCCCCGGCGCTCGAGCTTGACGACGCCGCATGGCAGGAAACCATCGACATTAATCTGACCGGCGTCTGGAACACCTGCAAGGCGGCCCTACCGCACCTCATCGAAGGCGGACGAGGCGGGTCGATCATTCTTACCAGTTCGACTGCGGGGCTTAAAGGACTCGCTAACACCGTCCACTACACAGCAGCCAAGCACGGGGTCGTCGGCATCATGCGGACGCTTGCCAACGAGTTCGCCCAATACTCAATTCGAGTGAACTCGGTGCATCCAACAACGGTCAACACAATCATGATCCAGAACGAAGACGTTTGGGGGTTGTTCGATCCGGCCAATGCGAACCCCACTCAGGATTCGGCAGTTGAGGCTTTCAAGCGTATCAACGCCCTGCCCGTGCCTTGGGTGGAGCCGGTCGATATCAGCAACGCGGTATTGTTCCTGGCCTCCGACGAGGCGAGATTCATCACCGGCGTTACCCTCCCCGTGGACGCGGGCAACCTCGTCAAGTAACCAATTAACGCGGGTCGACGCGAAGCGCACCGCCACATACGGAAGAAAAGAGACAGACATGGGAAACCTCGACGGCAAAGTCGCCTTCATCACCGGCGCAGCGAGAGGGCAGGGCAGAAGCCACGCCATTCGCCTGGCGCAGGAGGGCGCCGACATCATCGCGATCGACCTCTGCGAGGGCGTCGACAGCGTCACCACATTCTATGAGCCAGCAACCGCCGAGGACCTGGCGGAGACCGCACGGCAGGTCGAAGCTCTCGACCGGCGTATCGTGGCGAAACAGGCGGATGTGCGCGATATCGACGCGCTGACCAAGGCCGTGGATGAGGGCGTCGCAGAACTGGGACGGCTCGACATCGTCGTCGCCAACGCCGGAATCTTCACCTTCGGATCGGACACCCAGAAGATCGAAGAGCAGTCCTGGAAAGACCTTATGGACATTAACCTGACCGGGGTCTGGCACACCTACAAAGCCGCTGCCGACCATCTGATCGCATCCGGTGCCGGCGGCTCGGTCATTATTATCTCCTCACTGGCCGGATTCAAGGGACTCGCCAACGTCGCCGCCTATACGACTACCAAGCACGGCATCGTCGGCCTGATGAAGGTACTCGCCAATGAACTCGGTCCTCACGGAATTCGGGTTAACACGATCCACCCGAACTCGATCGACACGAAGATGGTGAAGAACAGCAACACCTACAAGCTGTTCCGCCCAGACCTTGACGATCCTCAGGCCGAGGATGCCGAACCCGCCTTCGCCGGGCTGAACCCTATGGGCAAGGCTTGGATCGAGCCAATCCACGTGTCGAACGCGGTCGCCTGGCTCGCCTCCGACCAGTCCTACTACGTCAGCGGAGGCCAGATCCCGGTCGACGGTGGAGCATCCATCAAGTAAACCAGCCCTGTTCCAGATGAAGGAGAACACGTGGCACCCACCAGTACCATCGTCGACACCCAGAAACGGGTAGCCGCGCACCTCGTCGGCCGGGAGCGTGAGCTCGAACTGACGCTCGCGGCCGTCGCAGCCAGCCGCGACATCGTACTTGAGGGGCCGCCGGGGACTAGCAAAACCACCATACTGAAAGCCATCACCGAAGAATGGGGTATCCCCTTGCTCTTCGTCGAGGGAAATGCCGACCTCACCCCAGCCAAACTCGTTGGTCACCACAATCCCGCGCGGGTGCTGCGGGAGGACTATAGCTCCGACAACTTCGTGGCTGGGCCCCTCATCGAAGCGATGCAACGCGGCGGGTTCCTCTATATAGAGGAGTTCAACCGGGCACCGGAAGACACCCTCAACACACTGCTCGCCGCGATGGCTGATCGTGCCATCGCGGTGCCCCGGGTCGGCACCATCATCGCGGCGCCGACCTTCCGAGTAGTTGCGTCGATGAACCCCTATGACAACGTCGGCACGACGCGGTTGTCGACGAGCGTGCACGACCGGTTGAACCGACTCGCGATCGGCTATCAGGATGAGCCAGCCGAACGCGGAATCGTCACGCTTCGCACCCAGGCCGACAGTGATCTCGCCAATCGCCTCGTTATCGACGCGGTATCCGTCACCCGGGCAACGAGGCGTCACCCGGATGTACGCCAGGGAAGCAGCGTGCGCGGCGCAATTGACTGTGTCCTCGTCGCGCTGCAACTCGCACTGCTTCGACACCTCAGGTCACCGCACGACGACGGCTACAAAGAACTCGTCTACGATGCCATGACCGTCTCCCTGTCCGGCCGCATCCACCTCGACGAGGCCGCGGAAAGCACGCCCGAGCGCGTGTTGCGACAGATCTGGGAAGACCATTTCATTCTGGAACCGGCCATTGCCGAGCCGGGTTGAAGGGAGATCGAAGCGGATACACCCCTTTCGAGGCCGGACCGCCAGAAACGGGCCAGAACCGCGTTGGGTCGCAAGCCGAAACAGCTCACGGAGGATCCGGTGGTCTTTGAGCCCGGCGGCGCGGGGAGCGCAGGCATGGTGTTGCGCGCGCAGACAATTGGGCGCGGTCCCGCGCCCAAATCGTCTCCGGGCACCACTGAAGCGGGAAACACCGACGAAATAGGTGAAATAGTGCTCGGTGGCACCGATGTGGTCGACATCGATCCCAGCGTGCGCGCCCGAGCCCGGCAGATAGCTGCGAGGCTGGCTATCCCCCGACCAAGAACAGACTCGCTGGCGCACCGCGGGTCGGGCAAGCTCACGAGTTTGCCCTACCGGGCCGGGTCGGACGAAATCGATCTCGATCGCACAATCGAGATGCTCGCCGAACACCCAATTCCGGAAGACGAAGACATCATCGTGCGGGAGCGCATTCGCACCCGCCGGTCGGTGGTGCTGCTCGTTGATGTGTCCGGATCAATGAAAGGCGAGCGAGTGCAGACCGCCGCCGCGACGGTCGGTGCCCTCGCGGGTGAACTCCAGCACGACTCCCTGGCCGTCATCGCGTTCTGGTCGGACGCAGCCATCCTGCTCGGTCTCGGCCGGGAGGTGAAGCCGATGGATCTGCTCGATTCCATCTTGCAGATGCCCGCCCGCGGACTCACGAACATCGCCTTCCCACTCGAACTCGCGGCGCGTCAGCTGGCGCAGGTACCAACACGGGAGGCGCGCGTGATCCTATTGTCGGACTGTGTGCATAATGCGGGTCCGGATCCACGGGAAAGCGCGGCCCGGCTGGGGCGACTCGACGTGCTCATCGACGTGAGCGGTGAGAAAGACATCGAACTCGGCCGGCAGCTCGCGACTGCCGGGCATGGAACCGCCCATCTCGTGCGCACCCACCGCGATGTCGCTCCGGCTATCAGTCGACTCTTTAGAACCTAAAACGACAACTAGAAAGCAGGAACTCCCATGGCAAAAAACGCATGGTTCGAAACCGTTGCCGAGGCACAGCGACGAGCCAAGAGAGCAATTCCCTCCTCCGTCTACGGTGCCCTCGTTGCGGGGTCTGAGCGCGGGCTGACCATCGACGACAACATGGCAGCGTTTGGCGAGCTCGGCTTCTCACCGCATGTCGCCGGGCACCATGCGGTGCGCGACCTCACGACAACCGTGATGGGCATCCCCATTTCTTTGCCAGTCATCATTTCCCCCACAGGTGTGCAGGCCGTGCACCCCGACGGTGAAGTGGCCGTTGCCCGGGCATCCGCTAACCGCGGCACCATCATGGGCCTGAGTTCGTTCGCCAGCAAACCCGTTGAAGACGTAATTGCTGCCAACCCAAACACGTTCTTCCAAATGTACTGGTCGGGATCGCGGGAATCGATGGTGCAGCGAATGAACCGGGCCCGGGCCGCCGGCGCCAAGGGACTCATCGCCACCCTTGATTGGTCCTTCTCCAACGGTCGCGACTGGGGCAGCCCGCAGATTCCGGAAAAGATGAGCCTGAAGGCAATGATCAACTTCGCGCCCAACGTGCTCCCCCACCCACAATGGCTCCTGCGCTTCGCGAAGTCCGGGCATATCCCCGACCTCACCGCTCCCAATCTCACTCCTCCCGGAGGCACTGCACCAACATTCTTCGGCGCCTACTACGAGTGGATGCAGACGCCACCACCCTCCTGGGAAGACGTCGCCTGGATGCGCGAAACCTGGGGAGGACCCTTCATGCTCAAGGGCGTCACCCGCATCGACGACGCCCACCGAGCCGTCGACACGGGTGTAACCGCCATCTCCGTGTCCAACCACGGCGGCAACAACCTCGACGGAACACCGGCGACAATTCGTATGCTCGCGTCGGTCGTCGAAGCCGTTGGCGGCGACGTGGAAATTCTGCTGGACGGCGGAATCCGTCGGGGCAGCGACGTCGCCAAGGCCCTCGCGCTCGGCGCACGCGCGGTCATGATCGGCCGTGCCTACCTGTGGGGCCTCGCCGCGAACGGCCAGGCCGGAGTCGAAAACGTACTCGACATTCTGCGTGGCGGACTCGACTCGGCCGTTCTCGGCCTTGGCCATGATTCAATCCACGAGCTCTCACCCGCAGACTTTTACATCCCGCCAACGTTCTCGCGCACCCTTGGAGCGACACTGAGCAACGTCGACGCTACGACCCGGCAATAATCACGTCACTAGCAACCACGTCACCGCCATGGCGGCGGCGCCCGGTACTTTTTGGGGCCAGACTTGAAGTCGAACGAGGGGGGCACAAGTGGATGGTGAATTGGCGTATAGCACCTGGCCATCGCTGCCGCCGGCCCCAGTCGTGCTCGTACCCCTTGGCTCGACGGAGCAGCACGGACCACACCTGCCGTTCTCCACCGACACCATAATCGCCTCGGCGGTGGCAGAGCGAGTCGCCACGGACCTGACCATCAGGGGGCATTCCGTCGTCGTCGCCCCCGCCCTGCAGTACGGGGCGAGCGGTGAGCACCAGAATTTTCCGGGAACCGTGTCGATCGGCACCGAAGCGCTCACGACGGTCATTATCGAACTGGTGCGCTCCCTGTCGACCTGGGCTGGCCGCATTGTGCTCGTCAACGGCCATGGCGGAAACCTTGCTGCGCTCACCGCATCCGTTTCTCTGCTCCGGGGCGAAGGTCACACTGTCGCTTGGGCTCCCTGCGCGGTTGCCCGGGGAGATGCCCACGCCGGAATCACCGAGACATCGATTCTGCTGCATCTCGACGCCAAGTTGGTCGACCTAGCATCGGTTGTGCCGGGCACGACGACGCCGATGTCTGCCCTTTTTAGCCGGCTCGCGTCGGAGGGCGTGCGAGCGGTGTCGCCGACCGGGATTTTGGGGGACCCGACCGGAGCCACCGCCGCGACCGGCGCTGCCCTCATGGCTGAGATGTGCGACGGTGTGCAGCGCCGGATCCTCGGCGAGTCCATCGACCCCCGCGGATGCCTCCGCGACCCCGCCCGGTGCACAGTACCGGCACCCGTCGCCACGGAAGATCGAACATGAAGCCGCCCGTCGCCTTGCTCCCACCCGGTTTCACGGTCGAACTCAACCGCACGGTCACAGTGCGTGACCAAGGCCGATCCTTGGTCGGAGGCTCCCCGACCCGCGCAATCTATCTCTCCCGGGCCGCCGCCAGCATGTTCGCCGGGCACCGCCTGGCCGTCGACCGTGCCGGCTCGGGCGCCCTCGTGGACAAGCTGCTCGAAATTGGCATGGCCGATCCGGTACTCGACACGCTCCCGGCAGCGGATGAGAGCGACGTCACCTACGTGATTCCAACCTACGGTCGGCCGCAATCCCTCGACCGCCTCCTAGCGAGCATTGGGCCACACAAATCGGTCATCGTCGTCGACGATGCTTCGCCCGATCCAAGCGAGGTGAAAAAGATCGCCGCCGCCGCCGGAGCCCGTTTCATCGCTCTGCCCGAGAATTTGGGTCCTGCCGGCGCACGTAATGCGGGGCTGCGATTGGTGCAGACGACCTATGTGGTGTTCGTCGACAACGACATGGTCGTCACCGACGGCGCTGTAGCAACATTGCTCCGGCACTTCGCTGATCCGAGGGTTGCCCTCGTCGCCCCGCGAGTGATCGGACTCCAGCTATCGACCCGGGTCAATTGGATCTCTCGTTACGAGGACGCACGGTCATCGCTCGACCTCGGACCGACTCCCGCCACGGTGCGGCCGCGCGCGCGGGTGTCATGGGTGTCGACGGCTTTCGTCGTAGCCCGCGTCGAAGCCCTCAGCGCCGGGTTCAGCGACGGTATGCGAGTCGGCGAAGACGTCGACCTCGTTTGGAGACTCGCCGAACAGGGCTGGAGGGTGCGCTACGAACCGGCCGCGACGAGCGCCCACGAACACCGAGTCACGTTTCCCGACTGGGCCAAGCGCAAAGCGTTCTATGGCACGGGCGGCCACGCACTGGCACTCCGACATCCAGGCAACATCGCCCCGGCGATCCTCGCGCCCTGGAGCGTCGGCGTCATCGTGGCGTTGCTCGCCCAGCGGGCATGGTCGATTCCTCTCGCCCTCGGAATTTCGGCCGTTGCCGCAGTGCGCATCTCGCGCAAGCTATCCCGCCACGAGCATCCGCTGCGTATCGGTATCGAGCTGACAGCCACCGGCGTCGCCGCATCGGTTTCGCAGACGATGGCCCTGCTCACGCGGCACTGGTGGCCAATCGCGGTGCTCGGCAGCATCATCTCCCGACGGGTACGCCGGGCAACGATCGCCGCCGCCATACTCGACGTCGTCCTCGACTACCGACGCACAAAACCGCAACTCGACATCGTGCGCTTCGGGATCGCACGCCGAGCCGACGACCTCGCCTACGGGACAGGTCTCTGGCTCGGCGCGCTCCGCGGGCACTCAACGGCGGCGCTCCGCCCCGACATCCGCGGACGTCGCTAGTTATTCGATCAAGCCGGAGCGCCGGAACTCGTCGACGAACGCCGTGGTCCTTTTTGACCCCGATCCTGCCTATACCGACCGCCTCGCACTGCTGCTTGAATAACTCGCTCGCAGAGCAGAGCTGCTGCCCTCCGCATCATTTGCGCCCATTCGCCAGCAGATGCGACGCTGGGTCGCGTCTCAGTAACCACATGGCAAGGCACCCAAATAGTGGACCCACGGCGAGCATAGAGAATCCGATCCCCCAACCCAAATGACTGACCACAAAGCCCATGGATTGGATCGTGACAAGGGTTACTGCGAAGCCCATACTGATTTGGATGGTTAGCATTGTGCCCACTGACTCTGCGGGTGACAGTTCTACGCCGCATGCTGAGAACTGAGCAGAATCCGCAATGATCGATATGCCCCAAACCACGGCCACGACGAGTATGAGCAAAGGTGGCCCCCCGAAGAGCCATCCAACCGAAAGCGCGCATGAACCACTGATCGCCATTGAACAAATCGTGACAGCCGTGCGACCATATCGGTCAGCTAAACGCCCACCGACCAGTGCCCCCAGGGCGCCCGCGGCAATGACAAGGAAGGTGGCTGCGGGTGCAAGCCCCGGTTGATCAACTCCCCGCGCGTCCAAGGACGCCCGAAAGAACATCCCGATCCATGCCCACATTGCATATAACTCCCACATATGGCCCAGATATCCTAGATTTGCCAAGCGAACTGGCCGTTTGAGCCAGGCAGCTTTCGCAACGTGGGGGTCGAACCGTTGGGCCCGCGTAAACGCAGGACCCAACTTCACAAATCTGACCAAGCACGCTGCCGCCAGAGCAGCAATCGATGCGACTGCATAAACAAGTTTCCAGTCCCAAGTTTCACCTATGGTGAAGAGATGGGGCAGAGCAGATCCAATTGTCAATGCTCCAACTAGTAAGCCGACAAGTTTCCCCAAGTCATTGGTAGCCCGACTGGCCACCATACGCATACCCACGGGGTAAATTCCTGCCAAAGATATTCCAGTAACGAACCTGAGAACCAGCGCTTCGTTTCCTGCTGGAGACACCACAAGCAGGGCTGCCGTTGTGGCCGCCGCCGCCACCGCCGACGCTGCAAAGAAATTCTTGGGGTCAAATCTGTCTGCCAAATTCAGAAAAGCACTGAACAGAGTGCCAATAACGAAACCAACTTGTAGCACACTGGTCATCGCAGCCATTCGAGCACTAGAAATGGGTTCGAGGATCGCAATGCTCGGCAACGCCGCAGTCGAGGCGAACCAGACGGACAAGGTCAGGACCTGACAAAGCAGAATCAGGCGAATTGACATGGTCCGCTCTCGCATATCCGGCAGTGTTCCTTGTTTGAGTGCCATTCGAATCCTTTACTCATTCGGCGGGAGACGTGTCTTTTTATCCCGAATTCGGGATAACCGCGACAAGACGTCTGTTCGCAAATTCCGTTTCCAGCTGTGCCTAGCCAAGCGGGCCGCCATCGTCGGCATGATGAGGTCTAGCCCGGTTCGGTCGTGAAAGTGCAAGAGCTGGGACCAATCTGCGGCACCTGATCTGGCGTTACAGCCGGTCGACCGCAGATGCCCATACCCAAGTGCGATGCACTCCCCGGCTCTGCCATTCAATGTAGACAGCACGGCGAGTCCATGCAAGAGCGTGGCCGTCGACGTGCGTGCTGATCTTCGGGTATCGCCCCCAGGCAAGCACAGAAATTGGCTCGGTAGCCACCGTGATGGGTTCCCAGCGCCGCCGCGCTCTTCCCACGTCAGGCCGATCGGCGCTGGTGAATCCGTATCGAGGTACGCAGACTCGACGGGCTGATATTTGTCTGCAGAAATCTGGTCGAACTGCTGCGGGAGGCCAGGACCTTGACTGGTTGTGCCCATACATACATTAGAACATAGATTCGAGAACATCGGTAGGGCGGCCACCTTCGCTCCCAGGATCTTCCACACGGCGCGGCCACGCCTGAAGACCGGAGCGCACCAGGAAGCGCCAGGACCGGGTACGGCCCGCCGCCTACTTGGCCGGCTTTGCGGCGACGGAGTCCGTTTGCGGGGCGGGGCGTGCTTCCGCCCGGTCGGCGCGGCTGCGCTGTTCGCGCGTTTCCTGGCGCAGCTCGGCAAGCTCGTCTCGGAGCGGGGTGAGTTGTTACTCGTGCGTGGTACGGAGGTCGCTCAGTCGTTGTTCGCCGCGGGTTCGCTCCCGTTCAGCATCCGTCCGGGCGGCGTCGCGTTCGACGGCTGCGGTGGCCAGGTGCTCGCGCAGCGTACTGGCCTCCTGCCGGATGGTGTCGTGGGCGGTGCGGGATTGGTCGAGCTGGTCCCGAATTTTGGCGAGGTCGGCCCCGGCACGCTGCGCTCGAGCTGCTTCGTCGTCGCCGCGGGCGACCGCGCCTCGAGCACGTTCCTCAGCTTCAGCTCGGGCGGCAGAGGCAGTCTCGGCGCGCGGTGGCGTCGTCACGCTCGTGCTCGGCCTCCCCCACTCGCGTGTGTAGGACCACAAGCTGCTCGCGCAACTGGGACAGCTCCGCCTGCACCTGTGTACTTTGGACCTCGGCTGCGGAGCAGGCAGCGGTCAGCTCGGCCATCGCCCGGTCGAGAGCCTGCTCCCGCTCCCCCCGCTCGGCCTCGGCCTGGCGTTGAGCTTCCCCGGCGCGGCTCGCTCGCGCCGAGGCGGCGGCGACGCGTTCAGCGGCCTCCGTCGTGACGGATTCGATCTGGGCCTCGGCAGCATCCGGGCCAGCGACAGTGCGCAACTCCTCGACGAGCGCGGTCAACTGCTGGCCGAGGTGCTCAACCATGCCGGCGACCTGCCCGTGGAGTTCCCCCACACGCTGACGCGCGGCGTCAACGGGACGCGTCTCGTCCGGGACGCTCCGGGTGGGCTCAGCGGTGAGTCGGCGCCGCGCGCGCCAGGCAGCCGCGCGATTGTGCCCCTCATCGTCGCAGTACTCGGGCGGCCGACCGGTGCTGTCATTTTCCGTTCACGATTGCACGGATGTCCGTTCACGCCTGCACAATTGGTTCGGAGACCGATTGACGAGGTCTTTTCTGCTCAGTTGTCCTCTGGAGCGGCCATGGCATTCAACTTGACCGGACCGCGCGACCACAGCACGCTGCATCGACGGCAGCCCTGCCGACGACCACTCGTGCCGACAACGGCGCAATAACCGCCGACACCCTCTTCGCGCGATCGCACAGAGCCTCCGGCATCGTCAACGTGCCGGGCTCAGAAAAACGTATCGATTTCGCGTCCACTCCGCCCCCCTTTTTATTGTGCAGAGGAGTAGTGAGCAAAAAGTCTTTTAGTGCAGGGGAGTACGGAAAAACCAGTGCTCAACATTCGCCTGCACAACCCCGAAAACACGCGGGTCGCTGTGCAAACGTGAACGGAAAATGATATCGGGATGCAGAAACGCTCCCGGCCGGAAAAGAGGACGACCAGGAGCGTTGATTGTGGGCGCGGTCCTGAGCAGGGCACGTGACGGGTCCACCGTTCTACCGTGGCGGAGTCGTTTTCCGAGCGATAATCATTTGGGTAAAGGCAGTAGGAGACACGCCCCCGAACCCACGATGGATGAAGTCGGCGACGATTTCCTCGGTGAGAACGGCGGTCACGATCGGTCCGCGCACGAGCGTGGTTGGCAGTTCGAGGTGTCGGGGACGCGCAACCCATCGATACCGTGCACGTGCCCGTATTGGTTGATGACGGCGCCCGGACCGTCCGCCGGCCCGAACCGCGCGTTGTCGCACAGATGAATCGCGGTGCTGCGGGAGTTCAGGAGTGCGGTTTTCTTTCTGCCAGGCCAGCCTGTCCGAGCAGGTATCGGGATTAGCGGGGTGATAGAGCCTGCGTGTCCTTTTCCGTGGCAGACCGCGCGGGCTGGCCGGGACAGCTGCAGGTCGGCTCAGGTCAAGGCCGTGGCTTCGGAGACGCGCAGCCCGGTGCTGATCAGCGTCATGCAAGTGTCCTCGTCCTCATTCGCGGGGGCGCAGGCGCACGTGATTAGACCGTAGCGTCTCGCTGCGTCCACAAGGCAGTAGCCGTGCAAGACTGGAGAATCATCTCTGCCTACGGCTTTCAGCCTGCGTCCCCATCCAGCTCCGCATCGGCGCCTCCAGTTGCCCCCGTGCCGGTGGCGGTGAATCCATGTGTGATCGAAGCGAAGGGGTTTTGATGTGTGGGATTTTGTAAGGAATCAGTATGAGCAGATCCTGTTCAGCAGTTGGCAGCACTTTAGCCTCGTCGTGCAATGCCTGATCCTGGCGACTGTCATCGCCGTCGTGCTGGCCGCCGTCGTCTACCGCAGTTCCGCGCTCACCGGGATCGCCAACTCCGTGTCGGCCATAGGCCTGACCATCCCATCGTTCGCGCTCATCGGGCTGCTCATCGCGCCACTCGGCTTCGGCGTCGTTCCTGCCGTCATCGTCGTAGCGTTCTTCGCTACCCTCCCCATTCTGCGCAACGCGGTCGTGGGCCTATCGGGTATCGCACCGTCGATCGTGGAATCCGCCCGCGGCATTGGCATGAGCCGGTTCCGCACGCTCCTGCAGGTAGAACTGCCCATGGCGTGGCCAATCATCCTCACAGGCATTCGGGTATCCGCTCAAATGGTCATGGGAATCGCCGCGATCGCCGCATATTCCCTCGGCCCAGGCCTGGGCGGATTCATCTTCTCCGGCCTGTCTCGCCTCGGCGGCGCCAACTCCCTCGAGTCGGTGATGACGGGCGTCATCGGCGTTGTCGTGCTCGCCCTTATTCTTGACCTCCTTCTCGTCGGCCTCGGCCGCCTGACCACACCCCGAGGTATCCGTGTCTGAACTCATTGCATCCAACAGCGCAGAATCCACCAGCACCGAAGATTCCCCGACAGGCATCACCGGTGCGAACATCCTGCTGGACCACGTCACTAAGCGTTTCCCCGGCCAGGCGCGCCCCGCGGTCGATGGTCTGACCATGGAGATCCCGGCCGGCAAGATCGTCATGCTCGTCGGCCCCTCGGGCTGCGGCAAGACCACCACCCTGAAAATGATCAACCGACTCATCGAACCGACCGAGGGCCGCATCGTCGTCGACGGTGACGACGTCACCAACATGAACGGCGATACCCTGCGCCGAGGCATCGGCTATGTCATTCAGGCCGGGGGGCTCTTTCCCCATATGACGGTGGCCACCAACATCGGCCTGGTGCCGAAAATGCTCGGCTGGGACAAGGCCCGCATCGCGGCGCGGGTCGACGAACTCCTCGAGCTCGTCTCCCTCGACCCGGTGCTCTACCGAAACCGGTACCCCAAGGAACTCTCCGGCGGCCAGCAGCAACGCGTCGGCGTGGCGCGCGCCCTCGCGGCCGACCCGCCCGTGCTACTCATGGACGAGCCTTTCGGCGCCGTCGACCCGATCACCCGCCTGCGCCTGCAGGACGAACTGCTCAACATCCAGGAAGAACTGCAGAAGACCATCGTCTGCGTCACCCACGACTTCGACGAAGCCGTCAAGCTCGGCGACTGGATCGCCATCTTCAACGAGGGCGCCCAGCTCGAACAGTACGACACCCCGGAACGCATCCTCGGCGACCCGGCCAACGAATTCGTCGAAAACTTTATCGGGTCAGGCGCCGGCCTCAAACAGCTCACCCTCACCCGGGTGGCAGAGGTCGGGTTCGGCGAGGCCGTCGTGGGAAGCCCCGGCGAACGGGCAGCGGATGTCCTAGCCCGCCTCATCGACGCCGGCCACGGCCACGCGGTCATCGTCGATGAGCGTCACCGTCCCATCCAGTGGCTCTCCCGCCGCAAGCTCGGCCGCCTCGAGCTCATTAGCAACGTTCCCGATCCGAAACTTCCGGTCGTCGGCTACCGTGCCACGCTCAATGACGCACTCGACACAATGCTCGTCTCCAGCGCCGGAGCCGCGCTCGTCACCGGCCGCCGCGACATGTTCAAGGGCGTCATCGACGTGCAGACCGTCATGGACGCCATTACCCGGTCACAGACCGCTGCCGTGCTCGAGTCGGACCAAGCGCCCGTCGGACTAAACACCGGCGTGTTCCAAGCGCAGGCGCCTGCCACCGACGCCGACCTGAACGAGACCGATAGCAACGGCGCCGACGCGCGGGCCGGTCAATGAGCACCCGCCGCCGAACTACAGAAGCCGGCATTTCCGGCGGCGACTCCGCCGTCGAAACACCCGGCGACCCGGCCGCGCCGGCAGTACCGGTCAGTCGTGCCCGCGCGGTATGGCAGTCGTGGCGGGGACTGGTCTACCAGCTGGCCGGTATTCTGCTCGCGTTCCTCGCGCTCGTCATCTGGCTACTGACGGCCAACCTGTCGCCGATCGAACTGACCACACTCGCCCCGGACGCGCTCTGGGTTTACACCGTGCAGCATATCCAGCTCACCCTCCTCGCCGCGGTGGTCGTGTTGGTCATCGCGATTCCCTTGGGAATCGCCCTGACCCGGCGGCCCCTGCGGTTTCTGACCGCTCCGGTGCTGGCGATCGCCAATGTTGGGCAAGCCGCCCCTGCGATCGGCGTCGTCGTGCTCCTCGCGTTCTGGGTTGGTTTCGGCTTCTGGGCGGCGACGCTGAGCCTCGTGCTTTACGCGATGCTCCCGGTGCTGCGCAACACCATGGTTGGCCTGCAGCAGGTCGACGCCCGCCTCATCGAAGCCGGACGTGGCATGGGCATGAGCTCCACGGCCGTGCTCTTTCGCGTGGAGCTCCCTCTTGCCGTGCCGGTGATGCTGTCGGGTGTGCGTACCGCCCTCGTTCTGCTGGTCGGCACCGCCGCCCTGGCCACGTTCGTCAACGGCGGCGGACTCGGCATCCTCATCACCACCGGCGTCAATCTCAGTCTCACCCCCGTGCTCGTCACTGGAGCCCTATTGGTGGCTCTGCTGGCCCTCCTCATCGACTGGATCGGCCGCGTAGCAGAACACGTCGCCCGCCCGAAGGGACTCTAGATGCACCGCCCCTCTTTTCACACCCGCCGCGGACACGTCGGCCACTGGGCTCAAGCAACGAGCGTCCTCGCTCTGTCCGCTGTCGCCCTGACCGGCTGCGGACTGCAACCGGCGACCTCATATGTACCCGCGGTTGGACCCGGGTCGATCACCCCGCTCGACGGTGCCGACGGCGTCAACCTCACCGTCACGTCCAAGAACTTCACTGAGCAGCTACTGCTCGGCAAGATCGCGGTGCTCGCCGGGACCGCCGCTGGATTCGACGTCACTGACCTCAGTAACGTGCCCGGCAGCCAGCCGGCCCGCGAGCTGCTTCTCTCTGGCCAGGCCGACGTGCTCTGGGATTACACCGGAACCGCATGGTTGACCTACCTCGGTCAGGCCGAGGCAATCACTGACCAGAACGAAATGTGGCAGGCCGTGTACGACCTCGACCTCACCAACGGTGTCACCTGGGGCGCGCCGGCACCGATGAACAACACCTACGCCCTCGCTGTGCGCAGTGAGGCAGTCGCCGACCTCGGCGGCATCACGGCCATGTCCGAACTTGCCGCGTTGCCGGTCGAGGATCGCACCTTCTGCGTCGAGTCCGAATTCAACTCCCGGCCAGACGGGTTAAACCCCATGCTCGCCCACTACGGACTGGAACGTGGCACCGCCAACGGCGTGCCCGACAGCAACATCGGCATCTACGACACCGGTGCCATCTACAGCGCAACCGACAACGGCGCCTGCAACTTTGGCGAAGTCTTCACAACTGACGGTCGCCTCGACGCGCTCGACCTCACAGTCCTGACCGATGACCTCGCATTTTTCCCGGCATACAACGTGGCACCGATCTTCTTCACCGACACAATCAAGGCCCACCCCGGCCTGGAAAAGATCTTCGCCGAGATATCACCGAAACTCACCGACGAGGTTCTGCGCGGCATGAACCGTCAAGTTGACGTCGACGGTGCCGAACCCGCCGATGTGGCCTATGAGTGGATGATCGAGGAGGGTTTCATCACCGACCCAGCCAGCTAACCAGACACGGGCGACGGATGCCGCGAACAGCACGATCGTCCGGGCCAGCATCGCAGAGGCAGGCCAGGCGTGCAGGTGCTCGAACAGCTCCTCATTGGCCTTGCCCCCGGTTAGTGGACACGGGTTAAGCGGCGAGTTGAACTTCCGCGGTCTGTGATGAGTATTGCAGTTCGAAGGCGACGGGGCTGACATCTCCGATCGAGGAGTGCCGGCG
>NZ_SOGS01000008.1:0-11156 GCF_004403505.1 Cryobacterium sp. TMT1-2-2
TTGAAACTGACAAGAACAAATCATTACTGACTTGCTTTGTTTAGTTGCCCAACCGAAGTCAGGACTTGTTCAATATTATTTCCAAAGGAATCTCCCGGCTGCAACCCGCTAGAAACGGGTGAACAACCACGAGGTTTTTGGCATTTGACATTGTGCACGCTGTTGAGTTCTCAAGGATCGGACACACCCGACTTCAGGCCCTATTCTGGGCTGTCGCTCCGGGGCAACTTGTCTAACTTACCCACCCAGCCAGTCGCTGTCAAATCGGCCAAACCGGGCAATTTCCGGCATGCAAAGCACACCAAAACGCTCAGAAAAACACGACTCAACCAGCAACACACACTCGATGGGAGGCTTACCATCCTAGCCCAACTTCAACGCACTTGAAACAAGCACTCTCAGCTGATCCGGCTACGATCTGGTCCCACATGAGGCCGAAAAGCACTGCGGCTTTCCGCACCTTTGGGGTACGTATAGATACATTACGGCCACCACACCCACCCGTCAAAACGCACCCCACCCGGGCGTGTCGCACCGGTCCGCACCTACCGGGCCCACCCTATGAACACGGGCCCAGTTCATAAACTGGGCCCACGGACGGGGCCCGGGCCCCGTCCGCAATTGCACTGGTGGATGAGGGAGGTGTCGTGCGGGTTTGACCCGCACGGGGGAGACTGGGGAGGTGAGCCGATCCGGGAAGACGAAGCAGCAGCATCCGTTTGAGCATCGCGCGTGGATTCTGCGCCTGGGGTTTCGCCGGAGCCTGCTGCGGCCGGCCGATTCCGCGCGAAGTGACCGGGTCACCTACATCGAGCTGTTCTTCGACCTGATCTTCGTCTTTGCCCTCACCCAGCTGTCGCGCTACCTGTACGCCAACCAGTCCTGGGTCGGGGCGCTGGAATCGATCATCCTGGTGCTCGCGCTGTGGTGGCTCTGGGTATACACGACGTGGGTGACCAACTGGCTCGACCCGGCCAAGCTGCCGGTACGCGGCGTGGTGATCGGGCTGTCCCTCGTGGGTCTGGTGATCAGCACGTCGATCTACGAGTCCTTCGGCGATCAGGGGTTGGTCTTCGCCATCGCTTATGTCGTTCTGCAACTGGGCCGCACGGTGTTCATGGTGCTCGCCCTGGCCCGCCACGATCCGGCCCTGCACGCGACCTTTCTGCGCATTCTGCTCTGGCTGTCCGTGGCAAGCGTGTTCTGGATCATCGGTGGTCTCATGCCGCTGTCCGTGCGGCTGCCGGCCTGGCTGATCGCCCTGGCCATTGAGTATGGTTCGGCGAGCCTCGGATTTCGCATCCCCGGGCTGAAAGCGCCGGGCGTCGACGATTGGGATGTCTCCGGGCCGCACATCGCCGAGCGCAGCGCCCTGTTCGTGATCATCGCCGTCGGTGAGTCTTTTCTGGTGACCGGGTTTGCTTTCGTCGACCAGGAGGCATCCGCTCTGGGGATAACCGGGTTGTTTCTCGCCTTCGTCAACGGGCTGGCGATGTGGTGGCTGTATTTCGATCACGGCGAGCGAGCCGGCAGCAGGGCGATTGCGGCATCAAGCGAGCCGGGCCGCATTGCTCGGCTGGCATACACCTACGTGCATGCCATCATCATCGCGGGCATCGTGCTGACCTCGGTCGCTGACAAGTCGGTGCTGGAACACCCGGAGGACGCCATGACGCTGCCGGTGGCCGTGACCATCACTGGCGGGCCGCTGTTCTACCTGGTGGGACTGTTGCTGTTTCGCTGGATCGTCACGCGCACCCTGCTCGTGTCGCACCTCGTGGGGATCGGGCTGCTCGCCCTGGCCGGTGCTGCGGGTGCTCTCTTGACCCCGCTCGGGTTGGGCGTCGTGACCTCGGTTATCTTGGTGATCGTCGCGGCCGGGGAGACGATCTCGCGCGTTCGCGCCGGCACGACCGACGACGACGCTGGCTGAGCGGATGCCGGGCCCACCTTGTGACCGCGGGCCCAGTATAGAAACTGGGCCCAGGGACGGGGCCCGGGCCCCGAACGTGGTGCGGACGGGGCAAGTGAGGACGTTGGACCCTACTAGTGCGGGCGCGCGAACGTAATACTGAGATGAGTTGCATCGCTGAAACGGACAGGAAAGCAATCATGGGTTCACTTACGTATGACCGCGTCGTCGTGGAGATCGATGATCGCACCCTGGAGCACCTTCAGCTCGTGATTGCGCAGAAGCTGCGCCGGAGCGAGAGTTTTCTCCTGTCCTGGCAGGACTCCGCCGCAGTCGGTTCCGGTCGCAGCTCGATCTGGATGAATCCGGCGATCCCGCTGTACTTCAAGTACGCCGGCGGACACGCGGCCAAGCTCAACCGACAGTGGATCGAAGACCTCAGCTGCTCAGCCAACAGCGCCCAGGGACTCGTCATCGTCAGTGAGGCCGGTTCCTTGCCCGCGACGACCCCAACCTCGCGGCCGAAGACCACGATCGAGGCGCGCGCGACAGCGCGCACCGACACCGTACTGGTGTAATCCGCGCTGCGCCCAGGTGCAAGCTGGATGACGAAAGCGGGCCCATGATCTTTGCGCGGGCCCGCTTTCGAACCCCTACCTAGTGCTTGGCGACCAGGGTCAGCACGTCGTAGGAGGCCACGAGCTCGTCGTTCTGGTTGGTCAGCACGGCGTCCCAGCGCACATCGCCGTACTCGTCGGTCTCGCGCGGGGTGATCTGCTTCGCGGTGAGGGCGACGCGGATGCTGTCGCCGGGCGACACCGGCGTGACGAACTTCAGGTTCTCGAGACCCGAGTTGGCCAGCACCGGCCCAGGCGCCGGATCGACGAACAGACCGGCGGCCCAGGAGACCAGCAGGTAGCCGTGCGCCACCCGGCCCGGGAAGAACGGGTTCGCGGCGGCGGCTTCCTCGTCCATGTGGGCGTAGAAGGTGTCGCCGGTGAACTGGGCGAAGGTTTCGATGTCTTCGAGGGTGACCGTGCGGTAGTCGGACACGATCTGGTCGCCGATCACGAGTTCGGCCAGGCTCTTTCGGAACGGATGCGTGTCGCCGGCTCGCGTAGACGCGCCCTGGTGCCAGATTCCGGTGATGGCCGTGAGCATCTCGGGCGAGCCCTGAATGGCGGTGCGCTGCATGTGGTGCAGCACCGCACGGATACCGCCGAGCTCTTCACCGCCGCCGGCCCGCCCGGGTCCGCCGTGCACGAGCTGCGGCACCGGCGAACCGTGCCCGGTGGAGGTGCGGGCGTCGTCGCGGTCGAGCAACAGCACCCGACCGTTGAAGGCGGAGATGCCGGTCATCAAGGCGACGGCCACTGACGGGTCGTGGGTGGCGATACTGGTCACGAGCGACCCGCCACCCCGGCGCACGAGGGCGATGGCCTCATCGAGGGTGTCGTAGCCGAGCACACTCGAGACCGGGCCGAAGGCCTCGACCTCGTGCACGGCGGCAGCGGAGGCGTCGTCGAAGCGCAGCAGCAGCGGCTCGACGAAGGCGCCGTCGGGAGCGAGCGCGGTCGTGCCGTCTGCGTGGAGAACGAGCGGAGCATCCGTTTGGCCGACGACCAGCCTGCCGCCGGCCTCCTGCAGTCGGGCAACCTGCTTGAGCACCTCGAGGCGCTGCGCGGCGGAGGCGAGCGGGCCCATGGTGACTCCCTGGGCGCGCGGGTCGCCGAGGACGATGCGCTCGGTGATGCGCGCCTGCACGGCCGCGATGACGTCATCCATGGCCGCACGCGGCACGATGACGCGGCGGATAGCGGTGCACTTCTGGCCGGCCTTGACCGTCATCTCGGTGACGACCTGCTTGACGAAGGCGTCGAATTCGGGGGTTCCGGCGGCGGCATCTGTTCCGAGAATCGAGGCGTTGATCGAGTCGGTCTCGTTGGTGAAGCGCACTCCCCCGGTCTGCACGGAGTCGCTCGCGCGCAGCTTCTCGGCGGTGGAGGCCGACCCGGTGAAGGCGACGAGGTCGCCGAGGCGCACGTCGTCGAACAGAGTGGGCACGCTGCCGGAGACAAGCTGCAACGACCCGGCCGGCAGCAGGCCGGAGTCGGCGAGGATGCGTACGAAGGCCTCGGCGAGGTAGCCGGAGGGCGTCGCGGGCTTCACCAGGGTCGGCACCCCGGCGAGGAAGGCCGGTGCGAACTTCTCCAACGCGCCCCAGACCGGAAAGTTGAAGGCGTTGATCTGCACGGCCACTCCGGGCAGGCGGGAGTAGATGTGGCGGGCGATGAAAGAGCCGTCCTTGGAGAGCGGCTCAACCGGCCCGTCGACGTAGACGCGGGCGTTGGGCAGCTCGCGGCGTCCCTTGGAGGAGTAGCTGAACAGCACGCCGATGCCGCCGTCGATGTCGACCCAGGAGTCCACCTTGGTGGCTCCGGTGCGGCTGGACAGGGCGTAGAGCTCCTGCTTGTGCTCGGTCAGCAGCAGCGCCATCTGCTTGAGCAGAACGGCACGCTGGTGAAAGGTGAGCTCGCCGAGCGATTTCTGGCCGACGGTGCGGGCGTACTCGAGGGCGGCGGCGAGGTCAAGGCCCCGGGTGCTGACGCGGGTGACGACCTCACCGGTCGAGGCGTCACAGACGTCGACGGCGGCGTCTGTGGAAGTCGGGGTCCACCAGGCGCCCTGAACGTAGCTGGGCAGGATGGTCATTATGGGGTCTCCTTCAGGTGCGTGCGGGGTGCGGTATCGGTGCGGGCGGGCATCAGGCCTCGTCCCAGCGGTAGAAGCCCTGGCCGGACTTGCGGCCGAGCTTTCCTTCGGCGACGAGTTTGCGCAGTAGCGCGGGCGGTTCGAAGCGGGCGCCGAGCTGCTGGTGCAGGTATTCGGCGATGCCGAGCCGCACGTCGAGCCCGACCAGGTCGGTCAGTTTCAACGGTCCAACCGGATGCTTGTAGCCCAGCATCATCGCGGCATCAATATCCGAGGCGCTCGCGACACCCTCTTCGAGCATGCGGATGGCTTCGAGGCCGAGGGCCACTCCGAGCCGGGACGAGGCGAATCCGGGCGCGTCACTGACGGTGATCGGAGTCTTGCCGAGCGCGGAAACCCAGCTCTGGGCATCCGCTACCAATTCGGGCGAGGTAGCGCTGCCGGTGACGAGTTCGACCAGGTTCGAGGCGGGCACCGGGTTGAAGAAGTGCAGGCCGAGAAAGCGGGCCGGGCGCTTGAGCTCGTCGGCGAGGTCGTCGATCGAGATCGACGAGGTGTTACTGGCGAGTGCGGCATCGGCGGGAAGGTGGGCCTCGACCTTCTGCAGGGCTTCCACCTTGAGTGCGCGTACCTCGGGAACGGCTTCGACGACGAGTTCACGGTCGCTGAACAGGCCGAAGTCGGCGCCAACGGCGAGGCGGGCCTCAAGCTCGGGGCGGGTCTCCCCGGTGGCGCCGCGGGTGATACTGGCGTCGACGGCGCGCAGCACGCGCTCGCGGGCGGCCGCAGCCTCGGTGTCGTCGCGCTCGACCAGAGCCACGTGGGCTCCCGCGAGCAGGAAGGCGTGGGCGATTCCGGCGCCCATGCGCCCGCCGCCGAGCACGCCGACGCGATCAGGAACGCCACTTTCGCCGCGGTCGCCGAGTTCGAGTTCAGAAACAGACATCAGACACGCTCCAAAATGAGGGCCGAGCCCTGGCCGACGCCGACACACATGGTGGCGAGGCCGTGCTGGGCGTTTTCCCGCTCCATGCGGGCGAGCAGGGTGACGACCAGGCGTGCACCGCTTGACCCGAGCGGATGCCCGAGCGCGATCGCGCCGCCGTCGCGGTTGACGATCTCTTCGTCGAGGCCGAGGCGGCGGATGCACGCGATCGACTGGGTGGCGAAGGCTTCGTTGAGTTCGATGGCGCCGAGGTCGGCGAGGCTCAGGCCGCTGCGCTCGAGGGCGCGCTGAGTGGCGGCGACCGGCCCGAGGCCCATGATCTCCGGGGCCAGGCCCACGTTGGCACCGACCACGATGCGAGCGCGCGGCGTGAGGCCGTACTTTTTCACGGCCTCGCCGCTCGCCACGAGAACCGCGGAGGCGCCGTCATTGAGCGAGCTCGCGTTGCCGGCTGTAACGACGGAGCCACCGGCGACGATGGGCCGCAGGGCGGCGAGGCCCTCGAGGGTGGTCTCGCGGCGCAAGCCCTCATCGACGAGGACCTCGCCCTTTTTGGTAGGCACGCCGACGATCTCATCGACGAAATGGCCCGCGTCGATCGCGGCGGCGGCGCGCTGGTGGCTGCGAAGGGCGAAGGCATCCGCTTCTTCGCGGGTGATGCCGTCGAGGCGGGCGACCTCTTCGGCGGTCTCGGACATCGAGAAGGTGGCTTTGTCGCGGGCGGCGAGTTTGGGGTTCACGAAACGCCAGCCGATGGAGGTGTCGAACTGGGCACCGGGCTTGGCCCAGGCGCGGTCGGGTTTGGCCTGCACCCAGGGGGCGCGGGTCATCGACTCGACGCCGCCGGCGATCATGAGATCGGCGTCTCCGGCGCGGATTGCCTGCGCGGCCATGGTGATCGCCGACATGCCCGAGGCACACAGCCGGTTCACGGTGATCCCCGGCACGTGGTCGGGCAGCCCGGCCAACAGCCCGGCCATGCGGGCGACGTTGCGGTTGTCTTCGCCGGCCTGGGTGGCGGCGCCAAAGATGATCTCTTCGACCAGGCCCGGATCGATGCCGGCGCGGCGCACGGCTTCGCCGACGACGAGCGCGGCGAGGTCATCGGGGCGAACTGTGGCCAGCGCTCCGCCGTACCGACCTACGGGGGTGCGTGCTCCTCCAACGAGGTAGGCCTCAGCCATGTTTTCTCCTGACGACGGTGTCTGCGTGTGCGTGTGGAAACGAGTCGTAACTTACCGACCGTTCGGAAAGTAATTCTGGCAGACGGATGCTCGCTCGGCAACTCCCGAATTCTCAGTCGGTGCCGACGCGAGCGGTCACGCCGACTAAATGGTCTGCACCAGAATCGATGCCACCACGATCGACGCCGTCGTGACCGTGGTGAAGCCGCCCACGAGCATGGGAGTGATCAGCTCGTCAAAAATCGCCTTTTGCTCGTCTGCAGTGCGCCCCACGGAACGGCTGATTTCCTGGCAGAGAATGTAATCCCCCGGAAAGCCAAACATTGCCGTCAAAGCAACGGGAATGCCCTTCAGCGGGTCCCACTTGAAAATTTTCGAGGCGATCCACCCTCCGCCGATAATGCCGATTCCGCCAACGCCGAGGATCAGCAGCACGGGCCAGAATGCCTGAAGCATGTCGTTCCAGGTGACCGAGCTCATACTCGCGAGGACGACCACGATGACCGTGGCCATGGCGAGACCGAAAGCATTTGCCTGCTGCATTGCCTTGGGCGGGAAAATTCCGAGCACGTGGCCGATGATCCCGATTGCCAGCGCCCAGATTCCATAGTTGACACCGGTGATCGATCCCAGCAACGTGGCTAAACTTCCCGAAGCCAGCAACAGCATCAGGATGATGGTCGGTTCCTGAAAGCGTTCCGGCAGCAGCTGAATTTTTTTCGCTGTGGTGGTCGCGGGGCGCGCCTGCAGGTGGGTGGCAAGTGCGGTGCGCGCACCGGCGGCACTCACACGGTCGGTGCCGCCATCGGCACTTGATGCGATCGAGTCTGATGCGGAGGTCGGTTGCAGCTGTCCGCCGTCACGAAGTTTGACCGCGTACTTACGCAGAAGAATGTTCGCCAGCGGCATGCCGATGAGGCTTTGCACGCCCAGCACGAGTGCGGGGATGACGACGAGATGATTCAGGCCCAACTCGGTCAGTCGCTCAGCGGTGATGATGTAGGCAAGGATGCCCCCGGTCACCGGCCCGGCACCGGCCACGGCCGTGGCGTAACCGAGGATCGGCGACACGACCAGCAGGATCAGCCCCGCACCGAGAACGATTCCGAACAGTGCGATCAAGATCGCTTTGTATTGCGAGCGGAGCTGACTGATCGGTATCAGCGTGCCCATGTGCGTGATGACGGCCGCCACCAGAAGCGAGCCCACGGCCGCAAACGCCGAGTTCGGTATCAGGTCGGCCGGCAGGACGCCGGTCCAGATAAGCACGAGATAGCCGACGAAGATAATCAGTAGGGACGGTATCCAGGCCTTCGACAGAATGGAAATCACCTCGCCGACGGCGAGGAGCAGAATAATCACCGTAGCGACATAAATCGGTTGTTCTAACATCAATCCAGGCCTTTTCTTCTCAACACTGAGCGAAACGTTCCGACAGGCAACGGGGCGAAATCAGCTACGCGGGGAACTGGTTTCGGCCGTCCTTCCACACCTGGTCGATCATGGTGGGGAGTGAGGCGAGCTGGTCGACGGAGTCCAGGCGAGTGTTCAGAACCACGGCGTCCGCCAGGTACGACGGAGCCAATCGCCCAATGGATCCGATGGGAGTGATGAGCTCTCCGGCCACCGACGTCGTGGCTGCGAGCACCTGCTCGAGTGTCATGCCCACTCCGGCGAGCAGGGCCAGCTCCTGCAGGTTTTCGCCGTGCACGCCCACCCCGGAGTCGGTGCCCATGGCGATGCGCACACCGGCGGCGACTGCTCGCCGAATGGATTCGCGGTGAATGTCAATCACCTGGTGGGCTTTCGCGATGACCAGCGGCGAAAGTCCGCTCTGTCCCGATGCCGCCTTGCGGATGACAGCCTCCGGCGCGGCAAGGGTGGGAACGAGGTACGCGTTCTTTTCCAGAAACAGGGCGATGGCTTCGTCGTCGAGATAGATTCCGTGCTCAATGGTGCGCACGCCCATGCGCAGAGCGTTCTTGATTCCGGCAGCTCCCTGCGCGTGCGCCATGACGTATTTGCCCTGCGCTTCAGCCTCGTCCACGATGACCCGAATCTCGGCCTCGGTGAACTGCGAGTGGCGCGGGTCGTCCGTGGGCGAGAGCACACCGCCGGTCGAGCAGATCTTGATTTGGTCGGCGCCGGCCCGAAGCATGCGTCGAGTGACCTTGCGCACTTCTTCGACTCCGTCCGCGATTCCGCTTGGGCGGCCGGGGTGCGATCCCATGGTCGGGGACTCCACGCCGGACGGCTGCCAGAAGTCCGCGTGCCCGCCGGTTTGGGACATGATGCTGATGGCTAGCCGAAGGCGCGGACCCTTGATCAGTCCGCTGTCAACGGCAAGCTTGGTGCCCAGATCGGCGCCGCCAGCGTCGCGTGCCGAGGTGATTCCGGCGCGCAGGGTGGCTTCGAGATTACGCACCGATTCGTAAAACTGCAGGGAGAACGGTTCGGTGAAGGCTTGGAGTGAGCCCGGATTCGACGTTGTGGAGTGAATGTGCAGGTCGATCAGCCCGGGCAGCACGGTCTTGCCGCTGCAATCGATCACGCTGGCGTTCGCGAAGGCCGGGTCCGATCCTGCTTGCGGGCCAACCGCCGCGACAGTGGTTCCGGTGAACACGATGTCCGCCGGCTCGGGAAGGAACCGTTCGCCGTCAAAAACGTGGGCATTCTGAAAAACAGTGGTAGAGACAGTCATGAGGACCTTTCAGTGGGTGCCGGCGGGGCGACCGGGGAGCCCATCGGCTGCGTCAGTGCGGCCGATCCTCGTGCATTTCCCCCTGTTGCCTACAACTGATCGTGCCCCTAATGGGGAAGAAAACAAAATGGGCACCCACCGAACGGTGGATGCCCATCTTGTCTACAAACGAATTTTCAAGCGGATGCTAGATGCTCGCGAGTTCGCGCACGGCCGCGTCACCGGGGGTGGCGGAGGTGTAGCTCGCGTCGATCTCGGCACGGTCGAGCAGCTCGTCCATGCGGCGCTTGCGCTGCTTGGGAATGAGCGTCACGACGGTTCCGGTCTTGCCGGCGCGGCCGGTGCGTCCCGCGCGGTGGAGGTACGTCTTGTACTCGTCGGGGGCATCGGCCTGGATGACCAGGTCGATGTCGTCAACGTGGATTCCGCGAGCAGCGACATCCGTTGCGACGAGAACGTTGACCCGGCCGCTGGTGAGCATCTGCAGGTTGCGGGTGCGGCGGGCCTGGTTGAGGTCACCGTGCAGGCTGGTGGCCTTGACTCCGGCGTCTTCGAGCTGGTCAGCGAGCTGCTCGGCGTAGGCACGGGTGCGGCTGAAGATTAGCGTCTTGCCCTCGCGGTTGACGAGCTCTTCAATGATGCGGCCCTTGTCGCGGTGCTCGATGACGAGCACGCGGTGGTCGATCGTCGAGGAGGCCTGGTCTTCACCGGCAACCTCGTGCACGGCCGGGTTGGTCAGGAATTCCTTGACCAGCGAGGCAACACCCTTGTCGAGGGTCGCGGAGAAGAGGAGCTTCTGGCCGCCGGCTTTGGTCTGGCGCAGGATGCGCTGCACCGGCTCCAGGAACCCGAGGTCGCACATGTAGTCGGCCTCGTCGAGCACGGTGACGACAACTTCGGAGAGGTCAAGACGACCCTGGTCGATAAGGTCTTCGATGCGACCGGCGGTGCCGATGATGATGTCCACGCCGCGCTGGAGGGCGCTGACCTGACGGTACTGGGGAACTCCGCCGTAGATCTGGGTGGTGAAGAGGCCGACGCTGCGGGCGATGGGCTGCACGGTGCGGTCGATCTGCAGGGCGAGTTCGCGGGTCGGGGCCAGGATGAGCGCGCGGGGCTTGCGGGCCATCTTGCGGTCCTTGGCTCCGTTGTTCTCCATGAGCTTCTCGACGAGGGGAGCACCGAAGGCAATGGTCTTGCCGGATCCGGTCTTGCCACGGCCAAGCACGTCGCGCCCGGCGAGCACGTCGGGGATGGTCGCGGCCTGGATCGGGAACGGTGACGGAGCACCAAGGGCGGCGAGCTCGCGCACGATGTTCTCGCCGAGGCCCAGGTCGCCGAAGGTCACACCGACGACATCGGATGCCGTCGTCGCGATGGCTTCGAGACGCTCGAGTACGACGTCGTCGCCGCCGGCGAAGCTCGGCTTGGCGCCGTTTTCGCTGCGCTTCGGGTAGAACTTGCTGTCGCCATCGCTCGGGCGGTCGTTACCGAAGTCGCGACGGGGCGCACGCTCGGCGCGATCGCCGTAAGACGGACGCTCGGTGCGGGCCGGACGGTCGTTGTTGTAGGCCGGGCGATCTGTGCGCGGGGCACGGTCACCGTAGGACGGACGCTCCGTGCGGGCCGGACGGTCGTTGTTGTAGGCCGGGCGATCTGTGCGCGGGGCACGGTCACCGTAGGACGGACGCTCCGTGCGGG